>JAYWBH010000219.1:0-2067 GCA_043781815.1 Bryobacterales bacterium
GAAGCGGCACTCATCCGTCGTGCCCAAAAAGGCGATCAGGATGCCTTCGCCAGTCTCGTCGAATCTTACGATCATAACGTTCTGCGCATCGCCTACAACCTGCTGCGCTCAGAAGACGAAGCTCGCGACGTTTATCAGGAAGCTTTCCTCCGCGTCTACAAAAACCTCGATAAATTTCGTTTCGATTGCACCTTTCATACCTGGCTCTATCGCATTGTCACCAACATCTGCCTGGACCATTTGCGTCGTCGCAAAGTGCGCAAAGAAGAACCTTCTGTCCAGCAAACACCTTCCGGAACCATCAATCTGATCGACCAAATTGAAGAGCATCGCGCCAATGCCGACCCCCAGCGCCGACTCCTCAGCAAGCAGTTGGGCGAAAAGATTAAGTCCGCCCTCGAATCCCTCACGCCAAGAGAAAAAATGGTGTTCGAGCTCCGTCACTTTCAGGGCATGCGCTTGCGCGGCATCGGCGAAGTATTAGGGACCACTGAAGAAGCCGCTAAAAATTGTCTGTTTCGCGCGACGCAAAAAATGCGCGCCGCATTGGGAGAGTTTGTATGAATTGCGATTACGCTCGTGAAATGATGACCCTTTTTGTCCACGGGGAACTGAATTTTGACCAAGAGGAAAGCCTGGAACGGCACACCTCCCAATGTCCCGGCTGTGCCCGCGAGCTCGCTTTGGAACGCGCCGTTCTCGATTTGGCCGAAGCCAATCGTCTGGAACCTGCCGCTGGTCAATTGGCCGCCGCCCGTCGTCAACTTGTCGCCCGTCTAGTAATCGAAAAAGGCAGTTGGCGCAATCAAATCCGCGAATGGTTCGATTTTCATCCCACCATTCTGTTTGCCCTCAAACCTGCCGCCGCCGTCCTTATATTAGTCGCCGGTTTTCTCGCTGGATCCACGGTTCGTCCCCCGCAATCGGATTGGGGACCCGTCCAGCAACGTGTCCGCTTCGTTGAACCCTCCAAGTCCGGTCAAGTAGCCCTGGTCATTGACGAAACGCGCCAAAAGAAAATCTACGGTGGCGTGGAAGACGCCCGCATCCGCAGCCTGCTTCTCACCGCCGCCAAAGATCCCGACGATGCCGGCTTGCGCGCCGAAGTAGTGGACGTTCTAAAAGGCCGCACCGAAGCCGCCGATATTCGTGGCGTGCTGCTTTCCGCCCTGGAAAAAGACAGCAATCCCGAGGTCCGCATGAAGGCCCTTGATGCCTTGCGCCCCTACACAAAATACGCCGATGTTCGCCGCGCCGTGTCCAAAGCATTGCTCAACGACAGCAGTCCTGAGGTGCGCACCTTGGCCATCGACATGATTGTATCTATTGATCAACCCGACGTCGCGGGCACTCTGCAAAAACTCCTGGAAAGTGAGCCCAATCAATATCTGCGGCAGCGCAGCCAATCGGCTCTGGTCGCAATGAAGGCATCTACCGATACTTTTTAACCTCACCTTTTCCAGTTGCAGGCGTCAATAGGAAGGAAGGCTCACAGCCACACAATTTTGAAAGAAGGACCTTGCACCATGTTTCGCAATCTTCAAATCATCGCCACTTTCGGACTCCTCACAGGGTTCGCCATCGCCCAACCATCGCCGGTTCCGCCAGTTCAACCCGTACCCCCGGTCATGGACATGCGCGCCTTTTCTATGGGCAGTTTAGGTAAAGGCAGTTATCTCGGTTTAAATGTTAAAGAAATTGATGCAAATCGCGCCAAGGAACTTAAATTACGCGAAGAAAATGGGGTAGAAATCACCCAGGTAGAAGACGACGCACCCGCCGGTAAAGCAGGCTTGAAAGTCGGCGACGTGGTTGTGGAATTCAATGGACAGCGGGTGGAAGGCACTGAGCAATTTGTAAGAATGGTGCGTGAAACTCCCGTCGGTCGGCAAGTCAAGTTGGGGGTGAATCGACAAGGTACAGCCATGACTATGTCGGCCACCATCGCCCAACGTTCAAGTAAGATGACCGGTATGACAGCCCCCGCCGCGCGTAAGTTAGCCGAAGATATGAAACGCGAAGGGGAGAAGATGCGAGATGAGATGATGATGAACATGCCTCGCGCCT
>JAYWBH010000220.1:0-18532 GCA_043781815.1 Bryobacterales bacterium
TCAGTAGTTGTCCTTCGTTTGGCAACTCCTAGAGTCAACCCCGTCAATAGGACATTTCTACTTTGCTCAATTAGGACATTATCATTTTGCCGTGACAAGTGGGCACCTTTCCCTTGACAATCCGGGTGCTTGACGTCACCAATGGCTTGAGCACTGTGGGTAATTCCAACCTCTCTGTGGCGAGCCCGGCCATTGTATTCACCCTTTCCTTGCCTGGTGGCACAGTCGGCACACCATACAGTAAGAAGCTGATCGCCAGCGGCGGTTACGGGGCGATAACGTATTCGATTCCCGCCAACAACTTGCCTCCAGGCCTCAGCTTGACGAGCGATACCATTGTCGGTACGCCAACCATTGCAGGGTCGACCTCAATTACTGCGGTGGCCAAAGACTCGCTTGGCTATACACAAGTCTCCACCGCGACGCTCGTGATCAGTGGTGTGATTGTGCCACCTCCGCCGCCTCCTCCGGTGGCCTGCTCTGGTGCTAAAAAAGTGATCTCCGCAAAGACAGTGACCTCATTCGACATCGCTGGTGGACTCGCTAACGGTGGCCAGAGTGTAACCAATGCACTGGCTGCGCAGACAATGTTTGTTGCACCGCTCACGCCAGCCGGAGGAATTCTGGCCGGCATGCTGGCGTCATACACGGGTACCATTGCACCGAATGGCTTCTGTGCTGCAAGCAGCATGACCATTGCACCAGGGCTCAGCATCAACCCCGTCAATCTTCCTGTGGGCCGCGTAGGGTTAGCTTACTCAGCAACAACAGTAAGTGCCACGGGTGGCGTCGCGCCTTACACAATTACCGTGAGCGGATTGCCCAGCGGTATGGCGTTCAATGGCATTGCAATCTCGGGAACGCCGGTTCTGGGTGCTGATGGTGTCAAAGTACTTGCCATCTCGGCCAAAGACAGCAACGGCGTCACCTCAATGGCCAGCGTGAACTTGACCATCAACCCGCCGCCGGCCATTGTGGTAGGTGCTGTCAACTTACCGGCAGGCGTCGTTGGCGCAGTCTATTCTGGAATTGCTTCGGCATCCGGCGGTACTGGTACGTTGAGCTGGTCTGCGACTGGACTTCCCCTGGGCTTGACGATCTCGTCGGCTGGAATCGTATCAGGCTTGCCGACTGCTGCGGCTGTCTACAGCGTTGTGATGACGGTCAAAGACGGTATCGGCATCAGCGCTTCAGTAACAAGTAGCGTGACCGTTTCACCGGCGCCCCTGACTTGCACGGCACCAACCGGGGCCACGAAGGAGTTGGAGGGTAACGGGACAATCACTGTGGTCAGCGGAAATCGGGTAACGATCAAGACACCGCAGAACGCTGTGTTGAGTGTGACTGTACCGGCTTGCGCAAAGGTTGAACTCAATGGCGGTGCCAAGGGCTTCGCGGTTGGGCAAATCTTTGAGTGGCATGGCTATAGCACCGTCGCTGCAGGGAACGTTGCAACCGAGGTGACGATTAACTAAGCGTTGACTCAGGGAAAGGCTCTCCGAGAGGAGGGCCTTTCGCGTTAGTAGAATCGAATCTTCGCGCTCACGATTTCAGAATCATTCGCTCATCTCCCATGGCGCATATTCCTAAGGATCAGCCAGTCCCTTACGCGATCCGGTAAGAGGTTCAGCAGCAGCCAGAACTGCGCGTCTCTGCCGATCACGTAACGCGTCTTTGGTTTTGATGCAGTAAGGGCGTGCACTACGGCATCCGCCACAGCTTCCGCAGGCAATGCGTGGGCCGACGAACGCACAGTCTCCTCTCGGATTGCAGATGTCAGATGGCTGTATAGTTCGCGGAGATCTGGCGCTGCCTCGCGATTTCGCTTGTCTATCTCGGCGAGGGTTTTCTGCCAAATCCCGGTGGCAACCGCACCCGGTTCAATGAGGGCAACCCTGATTCCGAATGGCCTGAGCTCCATGCGGAGGGCATCGCTGATACCTTCCAAGGCGAACTTGGATGAATCGTAGGCCCCCGAACCGGGCAATGCGCTCCGGCCGGCAATCGAGCCAATATTGACAATGCGACCCTTCCCGAGGCGTAGCTGAGGCAGACACGCTTGGGTGACGGAAACCAAACCGATCACATTGACTTCAAATTGGTATCGCCATGCGTCCACTGGCACCAATTCCATGGGACCAATTGCGGCGACACCTGCATTGTTGATGAGGCCCGCCAGCGGCTCTCCTCCCAGGGCACCGACGGCATTGAGAATCGACGCCCGATCACAAACATCGAAAATCACAGGTTTGATTCCGGGCACCAAGCGACACATTTCCGCACCCGCAGCCACACTCCTAACGCCTGCAAATACACTGTATCCAAGTGAAGCGAACCGACTTGCGCAGGCTAAACCGATGCCTGACGAAGCTCCTGTTATGAATATGTTTCCTAAGGCCATGGTAGCCACGTTACTTGTCAAGTCTAGCCGACCATGGCCGGAGCGGAGTAGGAACCGGTTTCTTCCTGAACCTTACGCCACACCTCCCGAACTGCCCGCAATGCGCCAATCGCCTGATCAATCTCCTGGTCCGTGTTGGCCGACGTAATGGAGAACCGCACCATGTTCCGGTTGGCCGGCACCGCTGGGAACGTCGCAGGCGTAATGAGAATATCGTGATCCCAAAGAGTCTGACACCCAGAAACCATGCGGTCCCAATTGCCCATTACGATACCCACAATCGGAAACTCTCCCGCATTGTCCACTTCAAATTCCAATTGGCGAGCGGCATCCGTGAGACGCCGCGTAAGCTTGAGAATCTGGCTTCGGCGTGAATCGCCGTCGCGTTGGTTCAGTTTGAGCCCCGCCAGCGCTGTGGCGAGCGAAGCGACCGACGTCGGACCGGAGAAGACATACGGACCGCTGGTCTGAAGCAGGAGTTTTGTGTCGCCGTGACAAGTGATAAAAGCGCCATAACTTGAAAACGCCTTGGAAAGTCCAGCTACATACACAATCCGGTCCGCTTCATAATCGAGCCCCAGATGCCGGACGATCCCGCTGCCGCCGCGGCCGTAAGGCATTTCTTCGTTGGGCGACTCGCCGATGATTCCGAACCCGTGCGCGTCGTCCACGTACACCGTCGCGTTGTACTGCTTTGCCAAGCGTGAGTACTCGGCCAGCGGTGGGTTGGGACTTCCCATGGAGTAGACGCCGTCGGTGGCGATGATTTTAGTTCTTGATCGCGGCTCCCGTGCCAGTTTGCCTTCCAGGTCGGCCAGATCGTTGTGGCGGAAATCGCGCCACTCCGTACCACCGGCCTGCGCACGCATACAAGCTTCGGCAATTGAATGGTGGGCCGCTGCATCGGTAAGAATAATGCCTTGATAACCCGCCAGAGTCGGCAGGACTCCCAAGTGCAACAGAGAGATTGACGGGAACACAAGCGTATCGGGCACCTCCAGCATTTGCGCTAGCTCCTGCTCCAGTTCGCCGTAAATCGCGGGCGACGAAACAGCTCGCGTCCAACTCGGATGCGTACCCCACCGCTCCAGTGCAGCAGGAATCGCGGCCGCAATCTCTGGTTCCAGGTCGAATCCCAAGTAGTTACAGGATGCGAAGTCGCATCGCCAGCGTCCGTCGATCAACACCTGGCGGCGCTTCTGATCGGTCGCCGTAGTGAGGATTTGAGGGATCGCCCGCATGCTTTCCCGGAACCCTGTCCGGATGGCCGGAGCTTCTTCTCTAGACATACCGGTACCGGACACGCTCTCCTCTGCCGCTGCGGACGAATCGGGCACGGTCGCAGGCGGAGCATTTTCCTTTAACTTTGCTAGAGCAAATTCCGATACCGTGCGAATGCTCGCCTCGCGGGCCATCAGCTCAACTGGAAGCTTAAGCTTTAGTGAGTGCTCCAACCGGTTAATGATCTCGACCATCATGAGTGAGTCCACGCCGAGTGCACTCCATCCTTCGGCTCGGGCGATCTCATGACCGGCGCCCAATCCCATCGTCCTGCGCAGAGTATCGCGGATGTGCTCTTCGAGCAGCTTCTGGCGGTCCGCATCCGGCGCTTTGTGGAAGTTTATAAGGAAATTCGTATCCGATCCTGAACCACTACGACGCGAGCGGTCCGACACGGAACTGAACCATGCCTGTGCCCCGGCGCTAGCAAATCTCCCGGCGAAGATGTCCCAGCGAATCTTCATGACTCCGGCCGATCCCCCCGGTACACGCTGCGACCGCATCAAAGCCCGAAGTGCGTCGAGACCTTCTTCGACCGAAATCTTGTCAATGCCGCCGCCGAACTCAAGCGCCGCCGCCATTCCGGTTTCCGCCCACGGTCCCCAGGCCACGCTCAGCGCGGGCAACCCTTCGGAGCGCCGCAGTGCGGCCAGTCCATCAAGAAATGCATTCGCGGCGCAATAGTTGTTCTGCCCCGCCGATCCCACCAGTGATGCCATCGACGAGAAACACACGAAATGTTCCAGCGGCAAGCCTTTCGTCTGCGAGTGAAGTTCCCAGGCACCGCGAACTTTCGGTGCCATCGCCGCGTCGAAATGGCCAGCAGTCTGATTGCGAATCAGCGCTTCCTGCAGCACGCCCGCCGAATGGAAAACGCCCCGTAGCGGTGCCATGGCCTGGCAGGCCTCAATCATTCGCGTGACGTCGCCGGGCTTCGCAACATCTCCCCGCACCACGCTCACGGAAACTCCACGCTCCCGCATCGCATCAATTATCTGATTCGTTTCGGGCCCCGGTTCACTGCGACCGGCCAGCACCAAGTGATGCGCCCCTTCACCGGCGAGCATCCCGGCTACCTTCAACCCGATTCCAGACAGGCCCCCTGTAACCAGGTAACTGGCGTCGGCCCGAACCAGTGGAGTCTCGCCCGTCCGGAGCACGATCTTGCCGATGTGCCTACTCTGCTGCATGAAACGGAAAGCCGCAGCCGCCTCGTCAATTCCGAACTCTGTGATGGGCAGTGGCCGCAGCACGCCTTGCTCAAACAGTTGGCGGATTTCATTGCCGGTTTGCACGCTGGCTGCATAGTCCCTTGTGATCACGGCGCCCACGTCGAAGCAGAAGTAAGCGGCATCGGGGCGTCGCACAGCTTCGTCCGGTATCCCTTGCTCCAGCCGCCCAATCTCGATGAATCGCCCACCCTGCTTCAGCACGGAGAAGGTTCGTTCAAGGACAGGCCCCGCGAGGCTGTTCAGAACGACGTCCACTCCTTCGCCGCCCGTCAGCCTCATGACCTCGTCCGCGAAGTCCATCGTCCGCGAGTTCATGATGTGCTGAACTCCCTGTGACCGCAGGTAATCCCATTTCGCGGGGCTCGCCGTGGCGAAGATCTCAGCCCCCACATGTTGAGCCAGTTGAATCGCTGCAAGGCCCACTCCGCCCGCCGCCGCGTGAATCAAAATCCGCTCGCCCCGCTTGAGTTGCGTCAACTGAATCAGCCCGTGGTATGCCGTCCAGAACACCGTCGGCAAAGCTGCTGCCGTTGCCATATTCATTCCTTTGGGAATGCGCATCACTCCCTGGCGATAAGTGGTCGCATGGCTTGCCGCACTTCCCGTGCAGGACGACATCACCGGATCTCCGACGGCAAGGTCCGTCACACCCTCGCCCACAGCGGAAATTGTACCTGCACAGTCGAAGCCTAGCTGAATCTCGCTTGCCCGCATCAGGCCCATTGCACCTTCGTAGTGATGCCGCAGCATGCCCAGTGAGATCAGCACATCCCGAAAGTTCAGCGCCGTTGCCGCAATGGCGATCTCCACCTGATCCCGTACCGGCTTCTTTCGCTTCATCGGCACCAATTGCAAGTTGTCCGGCGAGCCGTATTCCTTCAATTGCAAACGGAAAGGCCCTTCGATGGAAGCAGGCTCGACGTCCGGACACCGAACCAGACGCGCCACATAACGGGTGCCTCCGCGCCATGCCGTCTGCGATTCGCCTGGCGCGGCACTCAATTCAGCTACCAGGGCGGTCGCCGCTTTGTCTGAATCGCCGTCCACATCCACGCATACAACGCGTAGTTCCGGCGCCTCGACGAGAAGACCGCGATCCATGCCCCACAGCACCGTCTGTTCCGGATTCACCGCCTCGCCTGATTCCACCGCCTGGGCACCGTGCGTAGCTACCCATATGGGCGTAGGTTCGGGCATCGCCAGAGCGGCTTGAACTACATCCAAAAAACCTGTGGCCAGTTGTTGCGCTCTCGCCGCGCGGTCGCCGTTACCGTTCCCCCCAAGTCCCCACATATGAATGATTCCACGCGGTGCGTTGTCTCCGTTCAGCAATTCGGCGACTCGACTCGCGCTGGTCTCCGGCACGACGATACACTTCCCCCCATGCCTCGCGACCAGTTTCTGCAACGCCGCGCCTGTAGCGCTGTTGTTATCGAGCAAGAGCCAGGTTCCCTGCTCGACGAGGGCGATCTCTGCTACCGGCTGCGGCTGCCAGTCTACCCGGTGCAACCAGTCGGCCACGCGGCGACGTAGGAAAGTGGAGGCAGCCGCTTCGCGCATCTCAAAGCCTTCGATCCCGGCCAGACATTCGCCACTTGCGTCGTAATAGTTGATATCCCAGGTGGAGTGACCTGTCATGACGGCGTGGCACCACCATGTGTTTCCGCTGGCCGCGCCCCGTTGCCGCATCCTTCCCACGGAAAACGGCAGCAACGTTTCGTTTTGTCTGTCCTTGTCCAAAATGGCGCTGGCCACCTGAAAGCCCGCATCGAGGAGTGCCGGATGAAGTCGATATCCATCCAGCGTTCCCGCCGTCTCTGGCAGTTGAAGTTTGGCTAGCGCTTCTCCCTTGCCCAGCCATAGCTCGCTGATCCACCGAAAGCTGTCTCGTAGTTCGACGCCCGCCTCGCGGATTGTTTCGTAAAGCGCGTCGTTTCCCACCTGCTCGCGGCAGCGCTGCCGCAGTGCATCCATGTCGGCTGGTGAGAGTCGGGAACCCTCGAACGGCGAAATCCGGCCTGACATCAGTCGCGCCGCCTCCACCATTGGATCCTCGACGGAGAGCGCGGCTAACTCAACGTTGTACTGATCGCGATCTCCTTCCACGGGACTGAGCACGGCCTGAACCGCCCGTCCTTCGCGCTCGGGTAACACCAGCGGTGAGAGGAAGAAGATTTTTTCTAATGTGCATCCGTCCCATCCCAGCAATTCCGCCCCGGTGGCCAGAAGCGCTAAATAAGTCGCACCCGGAGCCACCACCTGCCCGAATACCCGATGATCGGCAAGGTATGGATGCGTGCCGGTTCCAAGTGTCACAGACAGGATTTTTTCTTTCACTAGCGGGGACTGCGTAAAACTCTCCGCCAGCGGCCGAAGAGCGCCCCGGCCAACTCGCGCGCCACCAGACACCGGGGGAAACCAGTAACGCTCGCGTTCGAACGGATAGGTGGGCAGAGACATTTTTCTGCGATTTCCGGCAGCTCGTTGCTGCTCATCAATCGTCTCCCAGTCAAGATCCAGACCACGAACGAACATCTCGCCGATGCTGTCCAACATCTGTGACCAGTCGCCACGCTTGGTATGCAGGCTCGGCAACCATGCGAAGCCGGCAGTGGGAAGCGTCTGTCGGCCCAGTCCGCACAGAACCGGGTGTGGGCCGACTTCAAGGAACATACCGCAACCCATTTCGACTGCGGAGCGGATGCAGTCGGCGAACCTTACTGCCTCGCGGATATGGCGGACCCAATAGCCAGGGTCGAGAATTTCGTCGCCTGCCTCGCGTCCCGTCAAGTTCGAGATCAGCCGCAATGCCGGTTTGTGAAACGTGACGGTAGCGGCCACTGCGGCGAATTCGTCCAGCATCGGCTCCATCAGCGGCGAGTGAAAGGCGTGAGACACGGTCAGTTCGCGGGCCAGAATTCCTTCCTCACGTAGCCGCGCTACCACCGACTCAGCCGCGCCGCGCTCACCGGATATGACAGTCTCCGTTGGGCTGTTCACCGCCGCGATCGATATTTGATGCTCCATCCCTTTGAGCAGGGGCCGCACCAGATCCTCCGCCACTGGTATGGCAAACATGGCACCTTGAGACGGAAGAGCCCACATCAGCCGCCCGCGGGCCTCAATCAACTTCAGTGCGTCCTCCAGCTCAAACACTCCGGCAATGCAAGCCGCCACATACTCGCCGACGCTGTGGCCGAGCACGGCTTCCGGCTCCACACCCCAGGAAAGCCACAGACGCGCCAGAGCGTATTCGAGGGCGAACAGCGCGGGTTGGGTGTATCGAGTCTGATGGATCTCTGCCCCTTCACCGAACAAAATCTCGTGAAGACGGGGCTGATGCAAACGGCTTAGAATTTCAGCGCAGCGATCAATTTCAAGACGGAATATGGATTCTGTTTGATAGAGTTCCTTCCCCATGCCCGGAAACTGCGAGCCCTGCCCCGTGAACAGCATGCATACGGCCGGTGCCGCAACGGGTGCGCGACCTGTTCTGACCCTGGGAGAACCCACTTGCGTGGCAAAGCCACCAAGTTCCGCAGCCAGTTCCTGGTTGTTGTTGGTGGTCACCGCCAGCCTGTGCTCGAACCGCGCCCTGCCGGTGTTTGCCGTATAACAAATACTTCCCAGATCCTCTGGCGGCATCTGGCTCACCGCTCCGCCGAACTGCTCGGCGAGTTTTCGCAGAGCGGATTCGCTGCGGGCAGAGAGCGTTAGCAGATGCATTGGACGATCTGCCAAAGGCTGTGCCACCTTTGTCTGCGGCGCTTCCTCCACCACCACATGCGCATTCGTTCCTCCGAATCCGAACGAGCTTACGCCCGCAATCCGCTTTCCTTCCGGCCATGGCGTAGCTTCCGTGACGACCCGCAGCGGTAGACGCTCCCAGGGAATCATCGGATTGGGATTGCGGAGATGCAATGTAGGCGGTATCACGCCTTTCTGTAACGAAAGAATCGTCTTGATCAGACCACACATCCCGGCCGCCCATTCCAGATGGCCGCAGTTCGTCTTGACTGAGCCGATGAGCAGCGGAACGCTCCGCCCGGCGAAGACCGCGCCTAACGAGGAAGCTTCGATCGGATCTCCCACCGCAGTGCCCGTCCCGTGGGCTTCCAGATATCCCACGTCAGAAGGCGTCAGACCGGCGTTTCGAAGTGCCGTGCGGATCACCTCCGTCTGCGCCGGGCCGCTAGGAACCGTCAGCCCTGCCGAGCGGCCGTTGTGATTCATTGCACTGCCGCGCAGCACAGCCTCAATCCGGTCGCCATCGGCCAATGCATCAGCTAGGCGTTTCAAAACCAGCACACCCGCGCCTTCGCCCCGAACATACCCATTGGCAGACGCGTCGAAAACCTTGCAATAGCCATCGGGCGAGAGCATTCGTGCCTTGGAGAGACTCACGAAGACATCCGGAGAAAGGTTCAGGCAGACACCCGAGGCTAGCGCAAGATCACTCTCCCCACTCCTGAGACTTGTCATAGCGAGATGAACGCTCACCAGGGACGACGAACAAGCCGTATCCACCGCGAGCGATGGGCCTCTCACTCCCAGTAAATACGAAATTCTTCCCGCTGCTGCCGAGTGTGCCCCGCCGGTGCCGGAATACGTATCGCATGTGTTTGGTCCCAGCGCGGCTTGCAGATCCCCATAGTCGGTGGTGCCCATTCCCGCAAATACACCTACCTGCCGTTGCGCCAGGAGTTGCGGAGCGATTCCGGCATTTTCCAACGCTTCCCAGTGCAGTTCCAACAGCAGACGTTGTTGAGGATCCATGTACTGCGCTTCTCGCGGCGAAATTCCGAAGAACGTTGGACTGAACCGGTCAAAGTCTTCTATGTAGCCGCCACGATTGGTGTACATCTTTCCCGGCGCATCGGGATTGGGATCATAGTAGGCATCCACGTCCCACCGCCCTGGAGGCGTTTCCGTCACAGCGTCGCCGCCACGCATAAGGAATTCCCAGAATTCCGACGGACTGGAACCACCGGGCAGGCGGCATGACATTCCAACAATCGCTATGGGTTCTAAACGCGCTTCTTTGGATTTTTGCGTGGGCATGAAACAATTCTCCTTCTCAATTTCAATGGGACACATTCTGCAGCATGGCCATCAGTTCGTCTGCGGCTGCTGTGATCGTAGGGTGATCGAACGTGAATGTCTGTGAAAGACCGGGGCCGAATAGCAGTTCTAGACGCGTGTGGAGCTCAATCAACCCGAATGAATCCATGCCGAGTTCGGCGAATCCCGTATCCCTCGGAATTGGCACATCGTCCCTGCCGAACACTGCGGCAGCGTGGCGTTCCACCAGTTGCATCACCAGCTTTCTCTGGCGCGGAAGTGGGGCGAGGTGAATCTGATCGAGCGCACGGACAGTCGCCGCGTCGCGAATCGTACTCACGTACTGGTCTGCCGAAGCGAGTTCCCTGCGCAAGACCTTGCCCATTGCATCCCGTGGCAGCGCCGTTACAAACTCAAAGATCCGGGGCACCTTGAACATTGCCAGCCGCCGTCGGCAAAACGTCCGGATCTCACTTTCCCGCAACGAGCCATCCGCTTGACTGATCACCAAAACGGCCTTGACCATGGTTCCGGCATGCGGAATCTCAACGCCCACCACCGCCGCCTCGCGCACACCGGCAATTTCCAGAAGAGCCGCTTCGACTTCTGCCGCGTCCACCTTGTAAGAACCGACATTGATGGCCGACTGTTTCCTGCCCGACAGAAATAGCCGACCTTGGGCGTCGATGTGCCCTAGATCGCCGCTATTGTAGCAGCCATCGCGGAAGACCTCTTTCGTCCGCTCCGCATCGTCGTCGTAACCTGTGGGGGGCAGGGCCAGGCTGTGGATCCAGATCTCGCCAGTCTCGCCTGGGGCCATCGCCAAACCGTCCCGGTCCCGGATGGTTAGCGAAACATTCTTCAGCGGCGCGCCGACCGATTCGAACGCCACGTCCTTCTCCGGCCCCGTTTCCATAGTCACCGAGCCAGCTTCGGTTGAACCGTAAAAAGACCGGATCCGGCGCCCCGTGCGCGCAAGGAATCTATCATAGGTGCGCTGCGGTAACAGGTCGCCCGATGACATGCACCATTTCAAGTTCTGAAAGGGTCCGGCGACGTCCCCTGGCATGTCGGCCAAAACGGCAAACTGCCACGGCACGCCGGGGAAGACACGGATCTCTTCCTCGCGGAGCAGTTCCAACAAGCGCTGGCATCGCGAAGAGAAAGGCAGATCGGGTTCGGGCTCCAGTACAAGAGTGGCGCCCGTAAATGCCGCATCCAGCATCCCAAGGCAGAGGCCGTAGGAATGGTACAGGGGAACCGGACAGAGGATAGGATCGTCTGGCCCAATGCCTGTGGATTCCACAAAATTCTGCGCTTCAGAAAACAGATTGCGCTGCGTGAAGAGAACTCGCTTCGTCGAACCTGTGGATCCGGAGGTAAACAAATACAGAGCATCACCGGTGAACGGTTCTGCCGCCGCAGGTATTGGATCGACATTTATCTCGCTGCCGAAAACCTCGCCGTCAAAAACAATGACCTTGGTTGCATCGGACACGCTGTCGCGGCAGGCTGAGGCATGGGCAGCATCGGTGATCAGCACTCGCGCCAGCTTTTCAGCAAGAAAGCAGCGAACCTCTGCCACCGTGTAACCGGGGTTCAAAGGCAGCGCGATCGCATTCACCCGCATGGCCCCAAAGAAGGCGATGACGAACTCCGGGCAGTTCGGAAGAATGATGGCCACCACGTCACCCCGATTTACGCCGTGACTGCGCAGGAGAGCCGCACACTGGGCCGTTTCGTGCTCCAGTTCTTCGTGGCTAACGCGGCGTTGCCCCTGGACAATAGCAGCTTTCGAGGATCGGACCGCCGCGTTCCTTGTTAGCAATCCTGTCAGCATTCTGTCTTACCCGATGTGCGCCAAAAATAGCTCAATCCCCTTCCCCCTCTATCGATACAAATCCGAAGTCCGCCGCCTGGCAGTGAACGGATTGCCGCAACCCTATGAGGGATGCAAGAGTGGTAAAAAATATACTGCTGCACCGTTAAACTTTGTTCAGAATATCTACCCGGCAGCCTTCTTCATTAATTCCCGTGAATCCGCTGATATTCCTGCTTTTTTGAACAAGAATTCAGCTCATATCATCTATACTGTCGAATGGACCGTGGCTACAACTTCATCTTCAGTGCGCCTCCTCAGTAGTGCGAGCGCGGCAATTGTACCGGCATCTAAGTCCTCATTGTTGCCGTCTGCCAGGCTTTCCAGCATGACCAAGCTACAACGTGAGCTTGAAGGCAACGCCGATGGTCTGATCGATCTTACGTTCGGCTATCCAGATGGGCTTCAGCAGCCTTGGATGCGGGCACTAAGCCGAGTTCCGGTGCGCCGCCTGCAAACATGCAACGCCAGGCAATTGAAGCAGGAGATCGCGGCGTGGTTTGCATGTCAATATTCGGAAACTCCAGCTCGGGTTCTGCTGGCCAATACGGCATGCGAAGCACTGGCGGTCGCTATCAGTTCCGTAGTGGAACAGGCGGGCGACGAGATTATCCTGTTTGATGGATGTTTTGACCCCTACCCTTCCCTGATCCGATCCTTCAAGGGCTGTCCTGTTTTTGCCCCCCGATTCGAGGACGGCAGACCCGACCTCCAATCTCTACAGAGTCTGCTTACACGCCGGACGCGCGCAGTCCTCATCACTCATCCCGACAACCCTCTGGGCTATGTGTATTCGAAACAGGAACTGGAGATGGTAAAAGAATTCTGCGACACAGCCGGCCTGACGCTGATCGTGGATTCTGCCTTCGCCTTCGTCTCTCCTTACGGTGCCGACACCTTCGGACCTCTCGAAGCGGTTCGGAAAAATGGGAGCCGGTGGATTCTGATCGCAGATACTGGCAAGGTCTTCGACTTGTTCGGAGTGCGTTGTGGAGCCCTCATCGCTCCAGACGGGTTGGCCGGACTCTTACAATCGCGCCTGGATCAGCTCTTCTTTCGCATGGACGCGCTGCGGCTGAATGTGCTTGCGTTGACTGTCGGCCACAAGCTATGGACGCAAGCGGCTGAACATGTGAATTATACCGTCGCCGCAAACTACGCTTATCTGGCAAAGCACATGGACACACGGCTTCGCCCAATCCGCCCGATGGCTGGTTCGCTTGCAATCCTGGAATTCGATGGGGCGCAAACTACAGATAAGGAACTCGCTGAAACATTCAGGCGTTCGGCGGGCGTGGCGCTGGTCCCCTGCTCCTACTTCGTCTTTGCGGACTCTTGCTGCGGTTCCTTGCGGAACCGTCTTAGAATCGCGCTGGCCCGGCCACCTAAGATAATCCGCCGTGCTGTGGTGAATTTGAATGCGGCGATCAATGACGTGCTGGCCAGGTAAACATGGAGGCTCTGCATTATCTAACGCTGGCCGAACTCTCCGGTCTGATTCGCAGACGAGCCATTTCCCCAGTGGAGGTCGTCACATCCCAGTTGGCCCGGATCCGAGAGTTGGACCCCACACTCCATGCCTACGCATTGGTGATGGAAGATTCGGCTCTGTCGCAAGCTCGTGCCGCCGAAGCCGAGATTGTTGCGGGGAATTACCGGGGACCGCTGCACGGAGTTCCCATCGCGGTAAAAGATCTGTTCTTCACGAAAGGTGTGCGAACGCAGGGAGGATTGAAGCACTTATCTGCCCACGTCCCCGATGTTGACGCTGCCGCGGTGGGACGCTTGAAACATGCTGGGGCGATCCTTTTAGGTAAGTTGCATACGGCGGAGGGGGCTATGGATGGCTACCACCGGGACTTCCAGATTCCCCGCAATCCTTGGGGCGATAATCGTTGGCCTGGCGTTTCCTCCAGCGGGTCGGGTGTGGCTGTGGCCGCGGGCCTGTGCTACGCGTCGCTTGGCACGGACACGGGCGGTAGCGTTCGGATCCCGTCAGCGGCTAACGGCATTGTTGGGATGAAGCCCACCTATGGCCTAGTCAGCACCGAAGGCGTATTACCCCTGTCCAAGTCTTTCGATCATGTGGGCCCGATGGTGCGAACCGTTGGTGACGCGGCGATCCTGTTTCACGCTTTGGCTGGGCTGGACGAACTACCGCAAAGCATCGAAGGAGTGCGCATCGGCTTCGACGAGAAATTGTGCAGCGAGGGTATGGAGGAGTGTCAGACTGCGGCCGTGTGCCAAGCAGTGCATGTGTTGCAGAAATGCGGCGCACGTTTGGTTCCGACATCTTTGCCAGCGCTCGATGAGGTAAGCAGGATTTGGTACACGATCGCCGCAGCGGAAGCAGCTCTGGCACATAGGGGGACGTTTCCTTCCCTCGATTCCGAATACGGCGAAGGATTTCGTGCGTTCCTCGAACAGGGTTGCTCCGTCTCTACTGCGGCGTATAACGCAGCACAGCAGCATCGTGCGGAATGGACGGCCCGGACCGCTGAAGCTTTCAGCGAATTCGACGTGCTGGCCTGCCCAAGTCTGCCCGGCGGAGCGTTCCAGTACAACCCGCAGGACGCCTACTGCGGACCTAACATCAAGGCGGGCCAAAGCGATGGTATTCCCTCGTCCTATCTTGCCGCGATGAACCGGCTGATGCTCCCGTTTAATCTCAACGGCTATCCGGCGCTCTCCTTGCCCTGCGGCGCGTCCCCGGAAGGTATGCCGCTCAGCTTGCAGTTGGTGGGACGGGCATTTTCAGAGCCACTGTTGATCCTGTGTGGTCGTGTTTTTGAGCAGGAAACAGCGTGGCATTTGCGGCATCCACCAGTCTAGAACTAGAGGCCTTGGTGAGGTTCGTTTTGTATACTTATGCTTGAGCTTAAATAAGGAGCAGTGTTGCCTACTGAAATTCGCGACGCCTTAGCGGTACTTGATTGGATTGTTTCCCGTCATGTGCACGCGTATCTGGATACCACAGGCAGACCTGTTGGTGAAGGCCGGTCCTCCGTCTTTCAGGAAGTGGAAACGGAGATGCGCACTTGCCCCTTTCCCGGAAGCCGCTTTAATCACGAAAAGCCGATGAACGCATCGGCGATTCAAGGGATGCCTCCCTGGCCGGGCCTGTTAGCCATGATGACTTGGCTCAGCCACCGCCATCGGGTGCGTTACAGCGTTGGTGTGACCAATTCCAATGATCTGGCGCGAATCACCAGCGCGGGGATTATGTTGGTTGACTATCTCGCCCTGCGGCGCATCAATCCGATCATCTCAAAAGAGGTGCCACTGCTGGTCTCCGGCGTTTATAAAGTTTGCCTGGGTTATCAGTTGGCTTACCTTCCCGAGCGGTTCACCGAGGAAGATGTGCCTGCAGAATTACCCGATGCGGCGGGGTTCCTGCAATATCTGGAAGAGTTCGAGCTGCTGATTGGCGAAGCGGAAGTGTGCAGTTGTCCACCGGCCTTGATTTTTCAGTCGTACGAGGCGATGACCCGGGTTAAAGCGGACGTTTCCGCCCCACAAATCGACGGTTTGTTGATTGACTGGGACCTGTTTGATGACTTCGCCGAAGGTGCCGGCGACATGTGGCGGGAGCTGGTAATGTTTGCTATGCGGATGCCGGTGTTGATTCCACAACTCGATCAGGCAGAGCTTCCGGACGTCGTGAAAGAGCGGCTGAATACGCTCTTGTTGCAGCGGGGAACGCAGTTATTGGAAGGGCGTAACGGGCTGGTGGTGACGGTAGCTGATTCTGTTCGAGAAGCAGTTGGAGAGCTTTCGGGTCCGCTGCCTGTTAACGTTGACATGCCAAGTCAAGTCCAAGCGGGCACAGCCGCTGCGGAGGTTTTGAAGTGGCTGCGCGGAGAAGCACCAGAGGAGATGGCCACATATGGACCCATGGTGGAAGGCGGCATTCAATTGCAGCTTGGGGCCTATGAAGATTATGAAGCAGGCGTGTTGCAGCGGATCAACCGAAGCCTTGAAAGCGCGATGAAGGCCCTTGATTTGGTACCTGGCCCCAGCATAACCCGAGCCGCACTGTCTCAGATCTGCGGACGAACCATACGCGATTGGGCCGTCCAGTAGGATGATCGAGGGAGTAGTTCTAGAATCGACAGCTTTCGCAGAATGGCACATATTCATATTGTGGATTCGTGCGATCACTGAAACACTGAAACAGGTATTGCAACTAGTGGCAAAAGGCCTTACGAATAAAGAGATAGGTCGGGTCTTTGGAATTAGCCACAACACAGCCCGAAATCATGGGAACAGCATCATTGAAAAGTTAGAGGTTTCCGATCGCGCCCAAGCCGCCACAATCGCCATGCCGCAGGGTCTGATTTCGATGACCGATTGATTGGCATCCTTGGCGAGACATTGCGATCCGAGGGAGTTGATGAGAAGCTGATGACTGTGCGATATTTCCTGCCGTTTTGGCTGTTGGCGAGCAATGTGTCTACCCCCCCTGCGTTTGTCGATGCTACGGCGGCGTCTAAGATCAGTTTTGTGTTTGACGCCAGCAAGACGCAAGCCAAGTACTTGATCGAAGCGATGGGAGGCGGAGTGGCGATGATTGACGCCGACGGCGACGGCAAGCTTGATCTTTTCTTCGTAAATGGCGCATCGTTGAAGAGTGGCATGGGCGCCAAGGACCGGGCGGACAAAACCGCTGCCAGGTATTGGAACCGGCTTTACCACAATAATGGCGATGGGACTTTCATGGATGTAACAGAGAAAGCCGGGCTGCACGGCAATGGTTATGGGCAGGGAGTGGCAGTTGGCGATTGCGATAACGACGGGCGCGCGGACTTGTTTGTAACTTCTCTGGGCGGCAATGCTTTGTACCACAATCAAGGCGGCGGCGTGTTTCAGGATGTAACGACGAAAGCGGGGGTTGCGGGCGGCGGATGGTCTACCAGCGCGGGCTTTATTGACTATGATCGCGACGGCATTTTGGATCTGTTTGTCGTGCGTTATTTGGATTGGGATTTCGGCAAGAATAAGCGCTGCGGCGGCGAAGGCTTAGCATTGCAAGCCTACTGCCACCCCAATGAATTCCCGCCCCAGACGCACTTGCTGTATCGTGGCTTGGGTGGCTGCCGCTTTGAAGATGTAAGCGCCAAGGCGGGCATAGCAAAGGCTCCAGGCAAGGGTTTGGGTGTGGCGTTTCAGGATGTGGACGGCGATGGGTGGCCGGATATTTTCGTGGCCAACGATAGCTTTCCGCAACAACTCTTTCGCAACAAGCGGGACGGGACCTTTGAAGAGGTAGCACTGGCGATGGGCGCGGCCTACGATGAGGACGGCAAGGTGTTTGCGGGCATGGGAGTGGACATTGCGGACTACGACAATGACGGATTGCCAGACCTTTTTGTGGATGCGCTGGCGAACCAGGGCTATGGATTATTTCGGAATCGCAAAGACATCTTCGAATATGTTTCGGGGCCCGACGGTTTGGCTGCGGCTAGCAAGATGCATTCCGGTTGGGGCGCTAGATTTTTCGATTATGACAACGATGGCTGGAAGGATATCTTTGTTGCACAAGGGCATGTGATGGACAACATCGAACTCACTCAACCGGGGATTCGGTATCGCGAAACGCCGTTGCTGCTGCGCAATGTGGGCGGGAAATTCACAGATGTTTCGGCCAAGTCCGGTACACCTTTTTTGGCTAGAATGGCAGGACGTGGCGCTGCTTTTGGGGACCTCAATAACGATGGTGCGGTGGATGTAGTGGTGTCGTCCAATAGCGGTGCTCCACGGGTGTTTTTGAATCGCGCGGCGGACAATCACTGGCTGTTGATCGATACTGTAGGGACGAAGAGTAATCGCGATGGCATGGGGGCTTCCATCCGGATTGTCATGCCTTCTGGTCGCCAACAGTTTGGCTTCGTTTCCACTGCCGGTAGTTATTTATCGGCGCACGACAAGCGCGTGCACTTTGGGTTGGGCCGTGAGCGTGAGGTGAAGTTGCTGGAGATTCGCTGGCCCAGCGGCGTTGTGCAGACGTGGCAGAACGTTGCGGCCAATCAGATTTTTGTAGCCAGGGAATCGGCGCAATGAGGGCATTGTTGCTGATCGCACTGGCGGCTCCTACGCCCTTCTTTGTGGATGAAGCATTGCGGGCTGGCTTGAAGGACATCTTCGTTTGTGGGGATGCGCATCAGAAGAATTACATTGTGGAGACGCTGGGTACGGGTGTGGCCTTTCTGGATTTCGACAACGATGGCCTGTTGGATATTTTCGCGGTGACTGCGTCGAAGCTGAATGGCTTTGCCCCAGGCAAGGAACCCGTCAATCGACTCTATCGCAACAAAGGCGACGGTACGTTTGAGGACGTCAGTAAGAAGGCTGGTGTAGCCAGAGCCGGTTGGGGCCAGGGCGTTTGCGCGGGCGACATCGACAACGACGGCTTGGTGGATCTCTACGTCACTTACTGGGGCACAGATGTGATGTACCGCAACCGTGGCGATGGGACTTTTGAGGATGTGACGCCGCCGGGCATGGGCTCACACTGGGGCACCGGCTGCGCCTTTCTAGATTACGACCGCGATGGCAAGCTGGACCTGATGGTGGCGAATTACGTGGATTTCGATTTGAAGAACACGCCGCGGCCGGATGGGCCGAAGCCTTGCCACTGGAAAAACGAAAAAGTGATGTGCGGTCCGCAGGGCTTGAAAC
>JAYWBH010000221.1:0-6506 GCA_043781815.1 Bryobacterales bacterium
TACTTTTTATCAGGAAACGCATCGGTGGTGATAACGCCCTTCTGCTTGGAGTTCAGCTTGCGGAAGTCGTTCTGGTTGATGTCCAACTCCACCTGCAAATCTTTCAAATCAGCCAGCGAAACAACATAACCCTTCGCACCACGATCACCTACAAAACTAGTCGTGATGAATTCACCTTTCTCCACTGCCCGTTCCAAAATGGTCCCAGTGGATGGGGCCCTGATTACAGTATTGGAAAGCTGCGTTTGGTAGAAAGAGACATTCCCTTGAGCCTGCTCAATCTGTCCGCGCATGGCATCCATCAGTTCGCGCCTGGGACCGACACGAACCAAGTCGTAAGTCTTCTCCAGTGAATCAACACGGGCCTTTTGCGATTCAAACCGTGCCACTGCGTCGTCCAATTGCTGCTGTGGAGCCACGGTAGCAGCAACCAGTTTCCGAACACGTTCCAGGCTGACCCGAGCATTTTCCAAATCGGCCTTAGCTACTTCCCAATTCGATTTGGACGAAGCCACTTCCTGCGGTCGTGAACCATTTTCCAGTTCGGCCAATTTCGCTTTCAGATTATTTAAGTTGCCAGTAGCCTGTTGCAATTGCGCACGATATTCGTCATCTTCCAGGCGGGCGATCACCTGCCCCTCCTTAACGAAATACCCTTTATCCACGCCTATCCAAGCCACTTTCCCTAACACTTTGGATGCCACCTGAATTTTATGATGGGCCACAATGTATCCGGTGGCATTCAAAATCACGTTCTGCGATCCGGCGGCACCGGCATTTGTGCTGCCCGCTTGTGGCAATTCTACCCGATACAATTCCACGGGCACGGCAGCGTTCCATTTTGAATAGACAAAATTGCCAACACCCACCAATAAGAATAGAGAGATTCCAATGATGATCCACCACTTGGCCCAAGCGGACGATCCTGTATTTTGTTTCTGACTGCGGTCAATCCGCAGACTTTTCAAATCGCCTTCCATATATTCCTGTTTAGACTTCTCTCAGTGCGCTTAGGATCTCTTTTTTGGCGGCTGAGCGTGCCGGAAACAGACCTCCAAAAGCGCCCATGAACAGAGCAAATAGAATGCCCATTCCAGCAACTTTTGGATTGATGGTGTAGTCAAAGGCAATTTGACTGAATGTTTGAAAACTCAATAATCCAGTTGTGGCGCCGTTCAGTGTGAAGTAAACCAGCAAGACTCCAAGAACGCCGCCAATCAACGACAACACAATGGATTCTAGAAAAAAGCTGAACAAAATACTGCCTTGCGAAAATCCAAGCACGCGCAATGTGCCAATTTCTTTTGCCCGTCGGGATACAGCAGCATACATTGTGTTCATCGCCGCAAAGCTGGAACCTACCGCCATGATCAGCGCAATCAGCGATCCCAAAATTTGCAACGGTCGTGCGGCCGTCATTTGCGCCGCATAGTACGCCCGCTCAGTTCGCACGCTGACATTCAATTTCTGATCGCTCTCCAGCCTGTTTAATAAAGCTGCCAGGGTCGCTTCATCAGTGGCCCGCAGCACTGCGGAACTGACCACTTCATTGCGATTATAATCGGAGGTCAATTGGTTCAGGTCGCAAAAAATCTCACTGTTATACGCCGAACGGCCACCGTCCATGACGCCCACCACAGTCCAATCACCGCGACCAAATCGAAGCGTTTTGCCGATGGCTACATCGGGATGGCGGACGGCGATCGCTCTGCCAATCACGATTTCGCGTTTCCCTGTTTCAAAAAGGCGACCCGACGTCAACTTCAAATCGGGACGAAGTTCCAGCCCAATTGCTGACAATCCACGCACTGTGACGTTAATGCCATCGGGCTGATCCACACTTGGGATATTGATGATGGTGATGAGTTCCAACGATGCCATGGTTTCCCCTGCGGCATTCTTCGCAATGCCCGGAGTTACTTTCAGATCCTGAAACACAGTTCGGGCAAGGTTCGAAACCAGTTCCGATTCGCTGCCTTTTCTGGTGACGATTATGTTCAACGGATGGCCCGTTGTAGCGAAGGACGTTTCCAGCCCGTTGACCATGGCCAGCATGGCCACCAACACAGCCACGGTCAGGGCAATGCCCAGGGCCGTCATGACAGTGGTTCCCCATCGGACAACCAGGTTTCTAAGATTGTAGGCAATTGGAATTTGCATAAGTTATATGTTGGTCTTCAAGGCATCCACTATGGGCGTGTGCGAAGCGCTCCAGGCAGGAATAAAGGAACTGATCAATCCAATACCAAGGGCGACCGCAAGGGTGGTTGCGGCAACTCCTGGGGTCATCGATGCCTGCTTTAATTGCGGAAGAAATCCACCGGCAGCTCGCAATCCGACGCAGAGAAACGAAGCCAGCAAGCATCCGACCAAGCCGCCTAACAAAGAAATCACCGCAGCTTCACCAAGAATGATTCCCATCACCGCTTCTGTAGTGAAGCCCAGCGTCTTCAAAACGCCCACTTCTTTTACACGCTCTCTGACACTCATCGCCATGGTATTGGCACTCACCAGAAGGACAGTGAACATTACCGCTGCACAAATACTGAGTAGGAACTTTTTGATATTGCCCAAAGACGAAGCAAACGCAAGTGAAAACGCCTGCTCTGATTCGGTCTTGGTTTGGACAGGAAAATTGTAATAGATAGTGTCGATTTGTTTCCCTAAACGATTTGCCGATTCCAGGGAATCTGCCAATACATAGAATGCGCCAGCATTGCTGCGTCGCGCAACGGGTAACAGTTCATTCAGATATTCCTGATTGAAATACAAGACTTCGTCGTTAGTGTTGGCCGTGTAAATGCCACGTACAATCAACTCTAAAGTCACTGGATAAATATCGCCCTTCAACTGGATGCGCTGCCCCAACTGGATGCCCAGCTTGTCTGCCAGCGGTTTGCCTAGAATGCACGCCGTGCGTTCCTTAACAAAAGCTTGCTTCTGATCTTCAGGCATTTTCAACTCAGGCCGCACCAGCAACAAGCGTTCGGGCTCAGCGCCGAAACGTGCGAAAAAGTTATTAGGATCGCGGGTGTCTTTGTAAACGCCTCCAAACCAATTGTTTGTCATGATGTTTTGCACACCAGGCAATTTGGCAATCTGGTCGCGATAGTAGCCCGGCATCGTCACCGTCAACGAAATCTTGTTGCGCGTGACCAGCCGCAATGCCTGTTCCGGCGGTGCTTCAGACACATAGAAAACCGCGTAAACAGCCAGCAGCACTCCAAGCAGACATAATGAAACGCCGACGCTGAGAATGGTCAATATGCTGCGGCGCTTGTTGCGGATTCCGTTCTTGAGGATTAGGGAAAGATACTTCACAGTGTTTCTTCTAGTTTAAACTACAATGATTACTTTGCTCACAAGCACGACTCAATATAATGTTAAAGTTGCAGACGAAAAGTTCCTTCGCCGAGCCCTTGAACTGGCTGCGGAAGCCGAAAAGCAAGGTGAAGTTCCAGTGGGGGCAGTGGCCGTCCATAAGGGCGAAATCATTGGCGAAGGATACAATACTCCCATTGCTTCTTGCGACCCTACCGCCCACGCCGAAATGCATGCCATGCGCGCTGCTGCCCGAACTTTGGGCAACTATCGTCTGGAAGATGTCACCCTTTATGCCACCCTTGAACCTTGTGTGATGTGCGCCGGGGCCTTGGTCCACGCGCGCATCAGCAAGCTTGTTTTTGGAGCTCGTGATCTGCGCTTTGGGGGCGTCCGCAGTAAGTTCCGCCTGGCCGATTCTGACCTGCTGAACCACCAGGTGGAAATCATTGAAGGTGTGATGGGTACCCAGTGCACTGAAATTCTTCAACGCTTTTTCGAACGAAAACGTATCCTAAAAGTAGAATGACGAGTAAGCGTATTATTGTTTTGGGCGGCGGATTGGCCGGATCGGAAGCAGCATGGCAAATCGCCGAAGCTGGCTTTGACGTGACGTTGTACGAAATGCGGCCACAAGTGGCTTCCCCGGCGCATCAAACCGACAAATTGGCGGAACTGGTTTGCAGCAATTCTCTAAAAAGCGAATCTGAAAATTCCGCACCCTGGCTGCTTAAAAACGAACTACGCCGATTGGGTTCCATGGTGATTCAGGCTGCCGACGCCTGCCGTGTCCCCGGTGGACAGGCACTTACTGTGGACCGCGTGCAATTCGCCGAATGGATCACCGAACACGTTTCCAGCCATCCTAAAATTTCCATTGTCCGCGAAGAGATGAAAACAATTCCGGAAAGTGGCATTGTCATTATCGCCAGCGGACCCCTTACGTCCGACGCGTTGGCCGCCGACATCGCCCGTATCACTGGTTCTGAACGACTTTATTTTTACGACGCCATCAGCCCCATTGTGGAAGCCGATTCCATTAATTACGACATCGCCTTCCGCGCCTCGCGCTATGGCAAGTCGATTGATGGAACCGACGATTACGTGAACTGCCCTTTCAATAAGGACGAGTACAACGCATTTATCGACGCGGTTCTGGAAGCGCAATGCTACGAAGCGCACATTCCTGAAGATGCCACGCCATTTTTTGAAGCCTGCCTGCCGGTGGAAGAAATCGCCCGGCGCGGTCGCGATACTTTGCGTTTTGGACCAATGAAACCAATGGGTCTGGACGATCCGCGCACTGGCCGGCGCCCCTATGCCGTGGTCCAATTGCGTCAGGAAAATCTGCGAGCCGATAGTTATAATCTGGTGGGCTTTCAAAACCATATGCGTTTTGCCGAACAAGCGCGAGTCATGCGTTTGATTCCCGGCTTGGAAAATGCCAAGTTCGTCCGCTATGGGCAAATCCATCGCAATACGTACATTAACGCACCATCGCTGCTGACGGATTGCCTGCAACTGCGCACTGATCCGCGCATCTTTTTTGCTGGCCAAATTTCCGGAGTGGAAGGATACGTGGAATCCATTGCCACTGGGTTCATGGCCGGAATGCATGCCATCAGTCAGATGCGCGGGGAACAACCCAGACCACTTCCCCGCCCTACCGCCTTGGGCTCATTGTGCCATTACATTTCAAAAGCTGACGCCAAGAATTACCAGCCTGCAAACATCACTTTTGACCTGCTTCCGCAACTGGATGAAGAGACCCGAGCCAAATTGAAGCGCGACAAAAAAGCACGACATGCTGAAGTATGCCGAATTGGCCAACAGGCATTGGAAGAGTATCGGGCAGTTGCTGTGACGTCAGCATGATTTTGAGCCAGCAAATTGACCGGTTTCTGGCTGAATTAAAACGCACCAATTCCAGCGAACACACGCTTCGAAATTATGCTGCAGATTTGGCCCAGTTCCATAGCTATTTCACGCCCACTCCAGATGCCACTCCGGCAGTGGAACAGTTCGATAACATTGCGTTGCGCGAATGGTTAGGCGGCCTTTACCAGTTAGACCTGAGCGTGGTCACCATCCGTCGCAAAATTGCCTGTATCCGATCTTTCTTCAAATTTCTGATGCGAGAAAAGCTGCTGGCCGTGAATCCCAGCAGGCAACTTCGGACCCCAAAAGCTCCGCAACATTTACCGAAAGTGATCTCTGAAGAGCAAGCAGGCAAGCTGATCGACGGGGTGCAGGCGGACACGCTGGACCGTCCGTTTCCGAAGCGTGATCTGGCGATTTTTGAAATCCTCTACGGTTGCGGACTGCGCGTTAGCGAATTGTGCGGAATGAATCTGGAAGATATCGACCGTTCGGAACGCTGGCTGCGGGTGCGCGGAAAAGGCAAGAAGGAGCGGCAAGTTCCTTATGCAACCAAAGCGGCCTCAGCACTGGAAGCCTATCTGGCGGATCGGATCGCCAAACCCGATGAGACGGCCGTATTCACCAACACTAAGGGTGCAAGGATATTTGACCGCAGCGTGAGGGAAATTGTGAAGTTCTATTCGCGTATGCTGGCAGGGGACGATTCCCTGCATCCGCATAGCTTGCGTCACGCCTATGCCACTCATTTGTTGAATGACGGGGCGGATCTTAGGGCTATTCAGGAGTTACTGGGTCATGCACGGTTGACCACCACGCAACGCTATACCCATGTTTCCCTGGCCGATATTATGGCTGTCTACGACAAGGCCCATCCCAAGGCTTAAAAATAAAAAAGGCAGACGCAACCGTCTGCCTTTTTTATTCATTTTAGGAACCAGCTCTAGTTAAGAAACAGCCTTAGGGCATAGGTTCATGAGCGACTTTCTCGTTAACAAAGCCTTCAATAATATCGCCAGACTTAAGATCGTTAAAGTTCTGAATGGAAATACCGCATTCAAATCCTTCGCGAACTTCACTGGCATCGTTCTTGAAGCGCTTCAAGGCCATCACCTTGCCTGTGTGGACCACAACCTTGTCGCGGAGAATGCGCACTTCGTTGTCGCGCCCAATGGTGCCGTCGATGATCATGCAACCAGCCACCGCACCCACCTTGCTGATGCGGAACACTTCGCGGACTTCCGCACGACCACGATAAACTTCCTTGAACACCGGATCCAGCAAGCCAACCATGGCCCGTTTGATCT
>JAYWBH010000222.1:0-6498 GCA_043781815.1 Bryobacterales bacterium
AAAATGACCCACTAACACGCCGATCCCGCCAAGAATCGCCGATAGATCGAAAACAATCACGCCGATGCGAACTGGTGGAGCACTCAGATAAGGCAACATTGTGTCTTCAGTAAGGGAACGAACTTAATGACCGTATCTTATCGTAATTTCTTAATTAGTGTTGCCTGCGGGCACTCTTCCATATGTCGTGCGTCGCATGGCCCAAGTAGACAAACGACCGGGAACTGATCGAGAAGTTGCTCGATCACCTCGAAGTATTGTTCGCGAAGTACCAACCTTGTAATTATGCCGCACAAAGGTATATTTGCATGGTTTGTACGAAGTATGTTCAAAACTTGAACCATGTAAATCTTCCACTAGATGGAAGAATTGCATGGTTCAAAGAGTTAAAAAGCCTAGGATTACCTCTTCATCTAAAAGTCCTATCGATGCTTACGGTTTCAGTTGATTGATTTCTGATTCCAGAGTCGAAAGGACTTGCAAGATGACCTTGAAATCAGGAATGTCGCCAAAGAGCATGGCAGCCATTTCGCGATAGTCCTTTTCCAGCATTCCAACTTGATCTTGCTTCGGTAGCAACCGAAATGTTCCGGGGCGGGCCAGATCGTACCGCGCCCAAGCCGAAGGATAGAATTGGCTCTTGAAGGCGACTACCGCTTCAAGGAGTTTAAGGTCAGCAAGTGCCGCTGCGCGTATCGGGCTTTCAGCCAATCGGAAAAGGTCATAATAATGGCGCGAGTAACGTGCCGGTATAACACTCGCCCGATGCGCCTCTTTGTGAAGGATTGTTGTCTTTTCCCAAAAGGTTCTTTCAGCCGCAATTGCGGTCACTGGACAAACAGGATCTTCAAAAACCTGAGGAAAATCTTCACTTGCATATGGCTGAATAGAATAAGGGGCGGACGGGACCCATGACGCCAATGGCCCGATTTCGAGCCGCACTTGCGGGAGCAAATAGCCTGCCTTGAAAACCGCGGGATAGCGGACATCCACACAATGAGGATCGTTTGGATCGACTGCCACCTCTATTTCAGAAACCGACGCGAAAATTGCGCTCAAGTGGAGCAGCAGCGGTCCGCCAATGTATTCCGCCGCCTTGGCGTTCATTTGAACGTTGAAGCGATCCTGTTTCGATTTGGATAGCTGTGGAAGTTCCGGGTCCTCTCCGTCAGATCCATATCCGATGAGCCGCCAGTCGAGTACCAAATCAACATCCTCGGAGAACCGATCAATCAGCTTGTACACTTTAGAGAGAGACGTTCCTCCCTTGAAAACCAATCGATTTTGAAGCGTCTTATCCGAGAATAATTTCTTTAAGACCCAGCAGACCCAGAAGTCCTTTTCAACAATGGCATCGCGGAGTCCGCGGCGTTCCGCAGATTGTCGAAAGAGTTCGGCGCGTTGACTTGGGGATAGTCCGGCAACTTTATCCACGGTGTTTGTCTCCTTTGGCAACACGTTGGATTGCTGCCCTTACCCATCCCGTGGCCGTCTTGGTGTCGGTTAGCACTTTCAATCGAAAGTCCGCCGGAAAAGTTGCGCGTAGTTTCGCAATCACCGCTGGAGTGACGCGCTTCTCCCCCATAGATTTTAGAGCTTGGACAATCAGCCCACTTTCCCGAAGCTTGAAACCGACTTCCTTTAGTGCCGTGTGCTTGAAGGTAAGCGTAGTTTTGTTGATACGGTAGGAACGGTCTGGCCCGTCAGATAAGTAGACCGCACGGGCCGGAACTTGCGTAGATAAGCCCAATAGATTTTCGGCAATCACACCGCTCGGTTGGATTCGCCAACCAAACTTGCGAGCAAGAGCGCGGGCTACCTGGTCGATTTCAGGACTGAGGTATTGGTTAAGCAATTGGCTAAATTTAGGGTAGTGATAGAGGCCACGAATGACGCGTCGAATCGTCCCTTTTTTGGCCAATCGACGCAAGGTCGAATCGATGGCGGAACGCGCCCCGAGATCTGAGAAATCAATTGAGGAAAAGACCCAACCCCTCCTATGCCCATATATCCTGTTAGTAGCTGATTTATCAATCGTTTCTGGCATTTGTATTTCTGCGTCCTGACTGAAAAAATAGCATTTTTTTCATTCAATAACAAGAATTCTTTCTGCAACCGCAACACCACTATGACACTCGGGGAACCTCAGCGGTATCGATGTCAACTTTTGAAGCAAAATAACACAGCAGTGGCAGGGCGGACGTTAAGGTTTTATATCTAAGGCGACGATCAAAGGAGGCACGATGGTCAGACTTGTATTCTTCGGGCCACAATTCCGGCAACCGCAACCAGTTCTGCCATAGGTGCCCACTGCGACCCTTCTTCTCATTTAAATATTGCGCATACCTCTCGTGAACCCGCTCACCAATGCATGGGATTGGTCATCAAGCAACAGGCCAACACGCACCTCCAACATCTTCATAGCCAGTCACTTACTATTGCAGATTTTGTTGCGTCAACAGAAGCTGATGAAGATAGGAAAATATCTGGGTCAATTGCGGATATCCAGGCGTGTTGGCGATGCACGCTTGTGTTGTAAATGCACTTGACCATTGGCAATTCCTGCTGAATATGATCTAATGAGCAACATTCCAAACCCCGATCCCCCTGGAGAGAAAAAACTATGATGGCGAACAAGATGAAAGGCTGGGTACGATTTCTTTCGCTCTTCCTAATGGGAGCTTCCTGGTTCTTCCGCGACCAGGTTGCCGTAGGACTCGAACAAAAGAGTAAAGATCTGCAGGCCGCGCAGATGCAGACTGGCGCGCAACAGCAAGCTGAGACTCAGTCCGAATTGCAACGGAATTAATCACCAAATTAAGCGCCATTGAATCCCACCTTTCTGCCCGGACCGATGAGGAAGCTGATAGCCGTGCGGACGAGATTCAGAGAAGATCGCTAGCCGACGATGGAACAGCACTGGAACGCCGCGCAGACATGCTGTTGCGGCTGGACAGTCAGGTGAATGGCAGTGGCAACAGCAATCAGAAAGTGGCTGCAGCCGTCAATGCGGCTAAAGAAGTGGCCGGGCATCTGAAGGATCAAAGTGCTAAACCCACACAGAAGTTGTTTCTAGATTGGGACGATGCCGAAGAGGCATTATCCAAGTCGTATATAGAGCTCACAGCAACCGCACAGTCAAAATGCGAGGGCAGCCAGTCGTCTGCTGATATGGCCCGCGGGTTCGCCTGGTTCTTCACAGCCATTGCAGGATTGATGATGGGCGGCTGGAAGGTTCTTATCCCCGTTCCGATGCCGAGCCGGATAAGGCAGTTGCTGATTGATGAAAAAAGCGAATAGAACAGCGAGTAAGTAGATGGTCTAAGTCTACTTACTTTGAATCTTGCGGATTTTCACCAACGCTTGTTTGCGCTCACAGGTTCCCACTTGCCGCTCCAACTGTTACTTAGGCATTCGCTTGTGTCGCCATAACTTATTAAAACTAAATTTTTTGGTGATCGATTCAATCGGTAGAAACCAGGAAAAATGCCGGTTGGCTCTGCCTCCGTTTTGCTAGAATCAGGTGCAAGATCAGGCTGACCCAGTTTAACCCTACGTGGACCGCTACTACGCTGTTTTGCGGGTTCTATCCGATCCACGGGGAAACGCTAAACAGCGCTTCCCCGTGCGTGAATCACTTGCCCGGTCACGTGCCGAGCCGCATCACTGGCAAGGAAGACTATTACACGCGCTGCATCCTCGGGCTGATTGACTTTCGGTACTCCCGAGGGTACGGCCCATTCGCGTCGCATTAAGTCGGTTATCCACCCTGTATCCGTTGCTCCGGGATCCACCGCATTAACGGTGATACCGAGTGGCGCCAACTCAGCGGCCAGGCTGCGGGTGAAGGCTTCAATCGCGCCTTTCGTCGCGCCATAGGCCAATTCACCCGGCATCGATCCCCAATTCTGTCCGGAAGTCATGCTGATGATACGACCGTGGAATCGCCCCAACGCCTTAGCCCGCTTGGCCATTTCAACGGCCAGCAAAAACGTGGCCCGCATGTTCACGGAGTAATGGGCGTCGAGCGTGGCGGCATCGAGTCGTTCAAAGCCATCACTGGTGGAATGAGCCGCGTTATTCACCAGAACATCGGGCAAGCCCAACCACTCTTGTGCGGCATCCATGACCAGGGAAGCGCTGTCTGCATGCGCCAAGTCAATCTCAAGGTGTCGCGCCCGCACACCCTGTCCCAGCAAGGCTTCTTCCAACCCGATCGTTCCCTCCTCGTCAGAGCCATGCGTTTGCTCGCGGTCATAGGCTCTCCACCCGGTGAACAGAATATTCATGCCCTGCATCGCCAGCGCCCGGCAGGTTGCCGCACCAATTCCTTTGCGGCGGCTAGCCCCGGTGATAAGAGCAAATTTTCCTTTGAGATCGGGATAGGTGGCCGGATTCGATGGAGCTGACACAATTTAGACCAGTTTTGAACAGCTTGCCAGGAAAGTGTACCATTCGAAAGTTGTGTTGCGTTGCCTTGACCATCGACTGTCTCGCGGAAACTCCTGGCTAGCCGCACAGAAAAACCGGGTCAGCCTGATCTTACACAGTTTCACTTAGCCATTATTGCACCAGACAGCTCCGTCCCCTTTTCCGCTCTCCGCACATCCTTCCTGGGACGTCCTGGATGCCTCCATTGTCTTCCAAATCTTGACTCTATTTCGGCTACGAAGGCGGTGCTCATCGCGGATATCTTCCGCTAATTCAGCGCGCTGTGCCCACCCCTTGGCGCCTTCTTGTTCTTGCCAATAAGTCCAATCTAATAAAGGAATTCGCTCCGGTTGCGGTCCCACCAGATGCACCGCCGCGCTGGAACCACTTGTATTATTCGGGATGGCGGGTATGCCTTTGTCAAGCTATACTTAAGGCGGCGATTACAGGAGGCACAATGGTCAGAACCGTCAGTTTGCATACCGATATTCCAGACAATCGGGAACTCCACATCACGCTCCCTGCGGATGTGCCAGCGGGTCCAGCCGACGTGGTTATCGTCGTCTCCGTTCATGCCACACCACTGGCAAAAACATTCGGGGACTTCTTAGACTCAGAATTTGTAGGCATGTGGAAAGATCGAACGGACATTACCGACAGTGTCGCTTTCGCACGTCATCTCCGGGAAGAAGCGTGGAGACGGTCAGCGTAGAGACGGTCATTGTATATGACGCTTGTTGATACTGACGTCTGGATTGATTGTCTGAGGAGTATCCCGGCAGCCATGGCCTGGATGCAGAAGAATCGTTCTGAACAGTGCACTGTTCCTTCGATCGTGGCCATGGAACTGGTCGCTGGTTGCCAGAACCAAGCCGAACTCGTCAAGACTCAAAAATTCCTCTCGGCATTTGAGATCTTGTGGCCCGAACCTACTGAATCGGTGCTTGCTCTCGACCTCCTGGCGAAATACAAATTATCGTTCGGAATCGGGATCCCCGATTGCATGATTGCTGCAATGGCATTGACAAGGCGACTCCCCCTCTATTCCTTCAACGTCAAGCACTTCCAGCCCATCCCTGGGTTAGTTCTCAAACAGCCCTATTCAAGAGGGTAGATTAGACCTGTCGCCGAGCCCCAAAACCAACCTTAGGGGTTTAGGAACCGACGCTGTAGTTCCTGAAGCTCAGCGTTGTCACGAGCAAGGATTGCTTTTGCGCACTCGATGCAATAATGGTCCCAGCTCCTACCATTTCGGACTTTCAGCCGCGTATCGCCTCGCTCGATGCGGTGACGGGCATTGGCCTGACAGTTGTGAGCTTGAAGGGCCTGATCGATTTCAACCTGAAGTACAAGGGTTTTAGCGCTCACCGAAAACCTCCTGCTCTGCCTGTTCAACGATCCTGTCGAAATCCCCGTCGATCTGATCGAGTTGCTGGCGACTGAATTCGCTGCGTTTCCCTATCGTGCAACCTACGACTGCATTCACGTGTCGGTCGATGGCGCTCTTCATCACAATGAGATTGGTTTTAGTAAACGTCTTGCGATCGAGGTCTTTGCCTTCAGGGTTTATGTGACGGGCGCTCAAAATGCGCGCTGACAGAATCGCCCGGCGCATCCTGGTTCACGACGCGCATTATGCGACCCACAAACTGGACGAACGGCGCATAGGAAAAGAACCTGGAATTCAAACGCCTTGTCGTTTTATCTGCGCGCATCTGCGACATCTGCGGATAAGATTGCGTCCCACTGCCCAACCTTATGCTTGCCCCACACTATCGGAAAACGGTATCTTAGTGCGTTACCCTATGGCAAAATTGACACCGATCACGGTCGCCCATGGCGACGGCATCGGGCCCGAAATTATGGAGGCCACCCTCCATATCCTTAAAGAAGCCGGCGCCCGCATCAAAATTGAAACCATCGAAATTGGCGAGAAGGTTTACCTGCGTGGCAATTCCACTGGCATTGAACCGGGGGCCTGGGAATCTTTGGAACGCACCAAAGTATTTCTGAAAGCGCCCATCACAACTCCCCAAGGCGGGGGGTTCAAAAGCCTCAACGTCACCA
>JAYWBH010000223.1:0-6482 GCA_043781815.1 Bryobacterales bacterium
CACCCGCCTGCGCGCCAATTTGAACAGCAGCGCTTTCGATCCGGCAACCTGTCTGCCTAAAGCATCGGCAGTCAATGTATCTTCCGGGGCCAACCATTCAGCAAAGCTTTTAGCCAATTCAAACGCCGCACCGCACTGACGAACTGTGGCAAAGGCGTAAGCGTGATAGCCGTTTTCCGTACCTGCCAATAACAGCGGAAGATCTTGTGTAAGCCGCTGCCCAAAAGTTAGCCAGGGATTCTGCTTCGGTCTGCGTGTAAGTTGCCTGGCCAACGTTGCCCTGGCCGCACAAAGCAGATCAGCACCCGTCAACCGTGGCCCCGCGTCAAACCTGACGATTTCTGTATAGGGAGGCAGCACATCATCGGCATACGGACGCCCCAGGCGAAAGATTCCTCGAAAATCTTCACCACAAAGTTCGTAGTATCCGGCCCCATGAAAATAGCGCAAGCGTTCTGCCGCTACATCAATCGCCTCAATCGCGATGGACGATTTCACGTGTGCTTTTCGATACGCCGTAGCAGCCGTATCTGGCATATAAAACGAGTCGGCTTCAAGGATGATGGTGCGGCCCGCCGTTAACTGCTCAACCACATGATCTGCAGTTGGCCGATATAGCTGCATTTCGTGAACATCCATTCCATACAGAGTTTCCAGATCTTCTGGAGGCGGCTTGAAGAAGGTCCACTGATCCCCTTCAAAATTCACAGTGATAACAAACGCCATGCAACTTTCTGCTGGAATGCGGTGGGCATGCAGTAACTCAATCCAAATATCAACGTAACAATTGGATTCGCGAAATGTACGATCAGGGCCATGCAACGGACTAACAGCATATGCGTTTGGATCAAGGCCAAGAAGGCTGAGCATTGGTTTTATTCCGGCCAGAGTTGAGTCTTAATGTTACTCGGCCAATGGCTGAGTTTCATGCCGTGCTTACGAAACAGAGCAAGGGTGATGCGTTCCAAACCAAAGCCCAGACAAGCGCTATTGGCCACGCTGCCATCGTGCAGTTGAATTCCAAATGCAGTGCCGAAGTGCTCCTGATGATAGTTGAATGAGGAGACTGCCGTAGGTCCAGGGGAAGCAATGGGGACCAGCACTTCAAACTTCAAGCCCTGCGCCAGTTGACTCTTGGCCAGCATTTTTCCACCACGTCCAAAGAAGGGATCAGACGCCACATCCAGTGTTGCGTTCAAACCAACTTGCTGGAAGATATCGGTGGCACGGGCCATCCAAGTTTCACGCCACGCCAACACTTCGACCTCTGTGCCAATGCGAACCATTTCCCGCTGATGAAACATTTGCAAGCGTGCCGGATCGCCAGAAGGTTCGTTACGAAATACATAAGATCCGCCTAAGTCAAGAGTAACTCCACCTTGCGGTAACGGACCACGAAGAGCCATGGCCGGATAGGCCGGATAACATGCCGCAGGCACTAACACCACGTCGGTCATGGAAAGATGCATACTCCAATCTTCACCCTTGCTGGCCCGTTCCACTAAAGTCATGGCTTCTGTTTCTTTACCAGCAAAACTGAAAATAGCACCACACAAGTGCGGGAACGATTTAAGGTATCCTGCTTTTTCCAATGTGCGCCTGGGGATTACCGGAGGGAAGCGTGGACGTTCCGGCATATCCGCTGCGCCGATGCGTGTTACCAATGCGTCGAACGCATTGCGGACATCTTCAAACACCATGCCTCGACCATAAACTCCTGGCTCTCCGCTGGGCAGAATGTGACCTTCAGCAATCAGCTCTGCAAGAAATGCCTGCTCTTCTGGAGTTCCAATGGCGGTGCTCATTTCCCTCCTCGATACACCAACAACAAGGCGGCATTCGTGGAATGAATCCGATCATTAGCAACCATCAGCGCACCGGAAAGTGAATCGCGTAAGTGGCGCCCCACAGAGTAAGGTGTGCCGTTTTTATAGCCTAAAATCCCAGTTACTCGTAACGCACTTTGACAAGCTTCCGCTGCTGCCTCAGAGGCAGATATTTTCAAATTGTTAATGCGCACGGCATAGCCAATGGTGGAGAGCTGTTGACGATTTTCCCCTTCCAAAAATCCATTATATTCGTCAGTGGATGCGCGGACCAATGCGCGAAATTGAGCCATGTGAGCGCACAGTTCCGACAATCGTAATGCCGCCGGTGGCGTTGTGCCAGGATTCTGCCGAGCTTGCATACGAACAAAATTCTGAGCTCTATCAAAAGCATCCGATGCCGTACCCATCCATACATGAGCCCATAAAATATGAGAAAAGGGCACCACCGTTTCTGCCGCTATTGTTGAAAACGGGACGCTCATCACTTGTTCAGCCAAACAGGTGGCCCGAATCACGAATCCAGGACTGCAGGTGCCACGCATACCCAAAGTGTCCCAATCGCCGGTCTGTTTCATTTCCGTCTGATCGACATGCGTCAGAACCAGCACCTGATCACTCCCCTCAGCACCAGCGTGACGGCGAGTGGTAGTTAGTAAGTCATCGGCATGACCACCATAAGATATTGTGGACGCCTGTTTTTCAAATTGCACCAGATGACTTGCATCTTCCACAGGCGCGATAGCCGCAACACTGCGGCGCATTTCACCGCCCACACCCACTTCAGAAGTGACCGAAGCAATCAGCCTTTGCTCCGCCGCAATTCGCCGTAAATAGGCTTCAAACCACGCTGATCCGCCCAAGTGCCGAACAATGCTGCCAACCTGGATCTGGTGCATGGCAAAAACCATGCCGCTGGCGGTGCATCGGCGAGAAATTTCAAAGGTCACTTCGGCAAGATCTGGAAACGAAATACCCATCCCGCCAAGCTCCTGGGGAATATAGCAGCCCAGCGCCCCGGCGGCTTTCAGCGCATGAATCGCTTCTGCGGGGAACCGACCTTTACGATCCACATCATCAGCGTGTTCAGCGGCAAGTTTCAGCGCTTCTCGAAATGCGGGCGCAGTAAGCAATGCTTCGGCGGCGACGGCGGTTTGCACGCTCATGCGGCCTCCTGTTGTAGAGTTCCAATGGCTCCGGCGATCGCGTTGACACTGGCAAAGACATCGCGGCTGAGCATAGCATCAGGGAATTCAACGCCAAATTCATTCTCGAGCCCTAGCATCAACATGACACTGGCGTGTGAGGTCATTCCAGCTTGGTACAGATCTTCGGAATCGGCCAACCCACTGGCGTCGATTGGGAGACGGGCGTGGACTCCGATCAATTTACGAATCTCATCTTTCAACGGGTTCCCTCCAAAGTAAAGAATAAACGTTCACGTCCCATTCACGCAATCTATCGTCAATCAGATTAGTACTAGAATTAGTCCTAGAATTTTACAAACTATTTTCCCATAGAAGCTATACTAATCCCTTATGGGTTACGCAATTCCAGTTCAGGACGGAGTGAACCGGGCGGTCTATTTCTCACCGAGAGTTTATAGCCGTTACCAATCCAGGCATTTGACGCCGCGCGAAGCTATCTGTCTTCAGAAGTATCAACAATTTATTGCTGATAAAGATGTTCTTGACGTCGGGGTAGGTACCGGTAGGACCACCGGATATCTTGCACCGCTGGCCCGTAATTATGAAGCGGTGGATTATTCGCCGGTGATGGTAGCTTACGCCAAAAAAACCATGCCCGACGTTAGGATTCAACAGGCAGACTTTCGCGATCTATCTACTTTCAGGAACGAAACTTTCGATTTTGTATTTGCCACTGATAATGTGATTGACGCCTTGGCCCATGAAGATCGGTTGCGGGCGCTAGGGGAGGCGTGCCGCGTGCTTCGTCCGGGGAAAATCCTGGCACTTTCCGCTCACAATTTGAACTACACAAAAGCGTTTTCAGGACCTGAATTCGACTACCATTCAAACCCGCGCATATTCGCTGCTAACTTCGTTCAATATCTTCGACGTCTGAAGAATTACCGGACAGTAGGCCGCTTACGAACGACTAACTCGGATTACGCCCTGTTGAATGACACGGGTCACGATTTTGCGTGCCTACATTACTACACGGCTCGTTCCATTATGAAGCTGCAATTGGAAAGTGTAGGATTGCGATTAGTGGAAGTGTTTGATAATGATGGCCGATCAATTGAGGAAGGCGAGGACGATAGGGATAGCCCCAGTCTTCTTTATGTTGCGGAACGGGTGTAGGGGTTGTTCGAGCAAGCAGCCTTCTGGTGCGTCTTATAATTTCAGCAGTTTTGCTTTAGGCGAAATGTTTGTTACGTGTGGCCATTCTATAACTGGGGGGCTGAATGCCTAATGCCCCATATTCACCATATTCATATTAGGAGATCAAGGCGTTTGAGAAGGTGCTCGAGAAACTACTTGGCGGAAAATGGCAGCGTCATCGTTCACTTGGACGAAATCGAGAAGGCCATTCATCTGGTAATCGAACACCTGAACAATCAGCACATCGCCGTCGCCGAACTTCCTGAAGACTACTACTGGGAAATCTCAGAAGAGCAGCGTTACGACCCGGCTCAGAATCCAAAGGATCTGAGCTTGGGCCAACTTTCAGAGGATTGGGATCGTGTTCAGCAGATTGTGAAAGGAGATGCGCCGCCTGTAGGGTACGCGCTTGTGTGGCTGGCCAGTCTTCTTAGAAAGATTGGCTCCGCGAATGTTGCGTGATACAAGGTTATGCGCGAATCCAAGGGACAGAGATCTTTATTCTGGAGATTCCGGGACAGGTGAACCACTTCCGGAATCTTTAGTTTTTCAATAGAAAACGCGAGGAACCGCGTGAATTAAAAATTGAGTCAGCGGGCTGTCTGGATTGTCATTGTTGAGTTTGCGCTCGGTTGGTGAGGGCCTTATTTATGGCGTGGCAACATCTCATCGTGAACAGCCGTTTCGAAGATCAATGTAGCCACAACCACTGCTGCTTGCTTTAAGTCATCCGGCACTAAATGCTCATACAAATCGGCATTTGTGTGGTGGGTGCGGCTGTCGTAATCCAAGGGATCCTGTTTGAACGAAGGTGTGGGAATTCCCACATGATCAAAAATTGCGCAGTCACCGCCACAATCTCCGCGACCTGTTACCATGGTTGCGCCTAAGTCACGCAACGGTTCCAACCATCGCTGGAAAAGCGGCATCAATGCCGGGTCTCCGGTGCTAATCCCGCGGATTTTGCCTCCACCTGCGTCCAGCGTATAAGCGGCAGAAATTCGCATGTGATCGGGCTTCGGCTGCATCGGACCAGCTAGGCTGCGCAGAAAATCGGGAAGGCCCATTTGGTTAGATACCTGAGATACGCGCAAATCCGCCAAGTGCTGGTGCACATACGCGCGGGCACCCAACGAACCTTGCTCTTCGCCCGTCCACAACGCAAGCCGGATGGTTCGTGCCGGTTGTACGCCAACGGCCTTCAGAATGCGCATGGCTTCCATGGCGATGACCACACCAGCACCGTCATCAGTTGCGCCCGTCCCTGCCGCCCAACTATCCAGATGCGCAGTCAGCATCACAAGTTCGTGCTTGTGCAGCGGGTCCACGCCTGGGATGTCGGCGAAGAGATTGGACGCTTCCTTATCCACTGATCCGAGTCGTGTATCCACGTTTATTTCGGCGTGGACAGGCACACCGCTTTGAATTAATCGCGAAAGCCGTCCGTAGTGTTCGACGGCCAACACCAGTAAAGGAACTTGAATCGCCTTTTCCCGTTTATAAACAAACCATCCGAACGTATAATTGGTATCCACATAAATGGTCCCACCGCTAACTCCCCCTTGTGCATTGTTGCCACTTGGGACTAACACTGCGGCAACTCCTTCGGCGGCGAAAAATCTTCCAGCCCGCTCCATGCGCTCGAAATAAAGGCGGATTGGTTCCAAGTTGGGTTCACTGGTGGGCTGGCTAGTGTGTGGTGCCGCAAATTCATTCAGTTGTGCTTCACTCCACCGTTCAAATAGCGGCTTATCCACTGGAGTTACGACAGGTGCTGAAGGAGCGGAAATAAACAGAACAATTTTGCCGCGAAGCTTTCCACGGAAAGGCTCGAAGTCTTTCTCATTGGAAAATCCTTTGATCGCGACCACCTCGCCAGTAACGGGTCCGCGGGTAGGCGGAGACCAAGGGGTCGCACGCGCCATGAGCGGCGACGTGTCAGGCCGAGTCATGCGAATCCACACATTACGTTCCTGCCAACTCATGCCGAACTTGCCCCAACTTTCGGTCCGGACATTCACGCAACATGCACTATTCAGGATTTTTTCAGCCCAAGTGATGGCTTTGTCTAAATTCGGCGAGCCCGTCAAGCGTGGTCCAATGCCATCCATCAGTTGCGTTGCGTAAGTCATCACCTGGGAATGTTGCAAGCCTTCTTCCCGGATCATGGCGCGGATTGTGGAAGGCGATGAAGGTTGGGCAAGTAAGTTGCTAGCGGGCGTGCGACATAGAAGTTGGGATCAGGCAGCCCGAGCTTCCCAGTAATTCTCGAACCTGCCGTTGAGTTGGCAACATCTCAAGGCGATGATGG
>JAYWBH010000224.1:0-6477 GCA_043781815.1 Bryobacterales bacterium
GGGCCCTTCTCCGGTGCCAATCGCATCTGCGTCACCACCGCGTTCAACAGCCGAAAAAACTTCTCATTCTGCTCGTTTGGAGGCAGCAAATGCTCAGACACTTCCGTAAAATAATCCAGTGCCACACTCATTGCGTAATCGCCTGCCAAGCTGAACGGACTGGACAAAACTTCACAACCATTCAAACGGGCCAGCTCTGAATTTTCCCGCTGATAGTAATCCATCCGCACCAGCGTCAATCGTTCCAACCCACTGCCGAAAGGACTTTTGGGCTTTCGCGCCCGTTTGGCGACACCGCGCAGTTTCCCCTCGTCTTTGGTGAAAAAGCTGACGATGAGGTCGGCTTCACCAAACGGATACGTTCGGAGAGTGAAGGCTTCGCTGGACCGCGCTGGCAACGGGACTAACTATTTCTTTCGTAAAGAGATTACAGGAGCCTGATTCAGAATCTAAAGTTTTAGAGTAACACAGCTGGAAAATATTGAAAAATTTAAGCTATACCGCTAGCCTCTTGTCCCTGCGGCAAACTATAATGCCCTTTTCCCCTAAACATTCGCATGCTCCTTTACGCACTCACAATCTTCCTTTCTGCATTCCTGCTTTTTCAGGTTCAGCCCATGATCGCCAAGATCATTCTCCCCTGGTTTGGGGGTTCTGCCGCTGTTTGGAACACCTGCATGCTTTTCTTCCAGGCGGCGCTTCTGGGCGGCTATGGCTATGCCCACTGGATTATTCAAAAGCAGAAAACGGAACGCCAAATCAGGATTCACGCCATTCTACTTGCACTAAGCGTGCTCGCCCTTCCCATACTTCCAGGCAATCAATGGAAGCCGAACGGCACGGAAAATCCATCCTTCGCCATTCTCCTGTTGCTGCTGGTCACCATTGGGATGCCTTATTTCCTGCTATCCACCACCAGTCCATTACTGCAGGCCTGGTATTCCCGCCAGTTCAACGGAGCCATCCCATACAGGCTGTTTGCACTGTCCAACTTTGCATCGCTTTTGGCTTTGTTGAGTTATCCGCCCTTAGTTGAACCCAACTTCAGCGCCAAAACACAAGCCTACGCGTGGTCTGGTGCGTATGCCTTATTTGTGGTTTTGTGCATTTTCACAGCCTGGAAAAGTAAGGATGCGGTGTTCCATTCTGATGCCGATCAAACCCCAGCCATCCCCCCAACCCTGGGCGATCAATTCATGTGGATGGGTCTATCCGCCTGCGCATCTATCTTACTTTTGGCCGTTACCACCCACCTGACGCAGGACGTGGCATCGATCCCATTCCTTTGGCTGATTCCGTTGGTGCTTTACCTGCTAACGTTCATCCTCGCCTTTGAAACAGCGCGCTTTTATTACCGTCCAGTCTTCCTGCCACTGGCATTTCTTTCTTTAGGATTAGTATCGTGGATGCTCAAACCAGATCGTGCTGGCTGGCTCCCCGCCGCTTTCCCCGACCCATCTGATTGGGGTCTGCCCCGCCTCATCGCCGCCTACTCACTGGCAATGTTCTTCATGGCCTTGGCCTGCCATGGAGAACTGGCCCGACTCAAACCGCACCCCCGCTTCCTCACCAGCTTCTACTTCATGCTTTCCCTTGGCGGCGCGGTGGGCGGCGTATTTGTTGGGTTGATTGCCCCCAACCTTTTCAACTCCTACTATGAATTCCCTGGTGGCTTAGCTCTGACCGCCATTCTGTTGTGCCTTGCCATGGTCCGCGGTAAAGAAAAATGGATTGAAGAAAGTAAGCTGCGCATGGCCGGTTTAGCAGTGGTGGTGCTTTGCCTGGGAGCCTTCATGGTGCAGCTTGGTCGAGTAGTTCGATACGAACTGGATGGCTATCGCGTGGTGATGCGAAATTTCTACGGTCAACTGCGCGTGGAAGAGGAAAATGGGATCCGTAAATTGATGCACGGCGTCATCAACCATGGCCAGCAATATACAGACCCGGCCAAGCGTCGCGTGATCAGCAACTACTATTGCGCTGAATCTGGCGTTGGCAAACTGATGGGCTCTCGCCTGCCCGGTGTTGCCCAGCGCGTCGGTATCGTCGGACTGGGGACAGGAAACCTTACCGCATATGCCCGCAAAGGGGATTCCTACCGTGTCTATGAAATTAATCCCCAAGTAATTCAGTTGGCTAACTCAGAGTTCACTTATCTGAAAGATGCTGAAACACCCATTGAAATTGCCCTTGGCGATGCAAGGCTTTCCTTGGAACGCGAACCAATCCAGAACTTCGACGTCCTCACCATTGACGCATTCTCCGGCGATGCAGTACCCGTTCACCTGCTCACCAAAGAAGCCTTCGCCCTTTACTGGCGGCACATGAAACCCAATGGCGTGCTGGCCGTGCATATTTCCAATAAGTATTTGGAACTGAAGCCGGTGGTGGCAGGCAGCGCATCCAGCAATGGAAAGAAAAGTCTGGTGATTGAATACGACGAAACGGAAGACCCCGCTGAAGTCTGCTTCGGCTCAACCTGGGTGCTGGTTCTTTCGCCCGAAACTGCCTACGCCATGCCCAAGCTGATGAAGCAAGGACAATTTGAACAGCCTAAGCCCGGGTTCCGAACCTGGACTGACGATTTCTCCAACATGTTCGGAATCTTGAAGCGCTAAGCAACCTACGGCTCAACCTTGGTAACCTTCAACTCAACCCTTTCAGAGGAGCTCTCTTTCACCACAATCTTCGCCCCGTCATTCTCAAACCGGCGCATGAATTCGGGGTCTTTGTAGAGTTCCGAAGTAATCGCCGACCACGCATAAACTTTGTAGTTTCCCGGCGCCAGACCGGACACTTGGAAAGATCCATCGGCATCCGTTGTCGCTGTCTTAATTAAATATGGCTGCATCGGTTGGGCAGGGTCAGGCAGCACCGTAACCGGCACACCAGCAGCCGGTGCGTCACCCTCTTTAACCATGCCTTGTGCCGATCCAGGTTTTGTCCCCAGCACAATTTCAAGTTTTGATCCCGACGCAGCTCCGCTTAAATCAATGCCAGTCTGCGTCACATCCTGCGCATCCAATCGCACCGAACGTACAAAATAATCGTTCATGCCAGTCAGAATCACCATGAAATTGTCGCGCGATGCATTCTCCAGTTTGAAGGCACCCTTGGCATCTAGCTGCCCTTCCACATCGCCCATGGATAGTGTTCCCAGGGGACGGATAGTCACCCAGGTTTTGGAAAGATCAATCACCTTGTCTCCCTCCACACGCACCAACCCAGCAAGGGTTACTGGCTCCGCTGCCATCAGATTCAACCCGTCAATGTGTCCGCTTGAAACCGTCACCAATCCCTTACCCAAAATCGCTTGAGACCTGTCCATGCGCATGACAACCGCCTGGTAGGCACCTGGTTGCACATTGGGAAATTCAAAGGTTCCATCGGTTCGTACCGATGCTGAAATCCCCGATCCGTCATTCATCACCACGGCACTTTTATCAGCCGGAAGAAGCCGAATGCTCATTCCTCCGCGACCCCGGTTTGCCGTCGCCGTTAACTCCACTCCACTCACTTTTCCGCGGATGCGGTAGTTTGCAGATCGGCCAAGCTGAAACGTCAATCCGGTAACTTCTCTGCCCGCGTCCAACTGAATCAACGACGCTCCTGCTGCGTCAATAGCACCCGGATAAAAAGTGGGCACGTAATCTTCGCCCCCTAATTTCTGTACTGACCCGCGCGGCCCGCCACCACCGAATCCCGGGTTGCCACCCGGACCACCGCCGCCACGACCAGATGTGGAAGCCAACACAAAATACTTTCCGGGAGGCAGGTTAAAAATCCGGAATTCTCCCAGGTCATTGGTAGTCCCGTTGCTTTGCAGAGTCGCACGCCTGCGTCCAGCAAGCGCCGTGACTTTCATGACGTTCACTTGCACTCGCTGCATGGGATCGCCATCCAGGTCCAGAACTTTGCCCGCCATCGCCCCTTGCGGCATCAGTTTGACATCAATTCCTGACATGGACTGCCCGGAGGTCAGCGTGATAGTGGAAGAAGGACCACCCTGCGACTTTCCTGGTGGAGTGTAGCGTTGTGGTAAAAATCCAGTCCGCTCAGCACTGATTTGATAGCTGCCTGGGGTTAGACCTTCGAAAACAAAACGCCCCTCAACATCAGTGGAAAGTTGACGCGCAGAACCGCCCCCGCGTCCCGTGGGTGAAAGTGTCACATTTACTTTGCGCAGCGGCTCACTGGTTAGGGAATGAATGGTTCTGCCCTCCACGCGCGCTGGCTTCTGCTCGACAGTTGGTTGCTGTGCCGTTGCCAAAACAGCTCCAAAAGCGAATACGGCGGACATGGGGAAAATGCTCATGAGAAAGTTCTTAATATATAACGCGTCCCGCACTCAAATGTTACGGTGCCAAGCTAAATGATAGAATCTCCGATGATTGCTGCCCGATTCTGAACCGCAAGGAGTGGTTATGGGAATCCCCAAAATGACCGTTTCAGCTTTAGCCACCGCCCTGGGCGTGGCCACCTTGTTAGGACAAACATTTTATGCGCCTAAAGGTAAACCCGCCCAGTACACCAACCCACATAAGCCGCTGACGAAGTTGACTGATGTTAAGGCAGCCCATGTAGGCCAGCAACGATGGCATCACACAGTTGTCGATGATGTGCACTTGAATTCGGTTTGGGTGCAAGCGCAACCAGGCGACCGGGAGCCACAACAATTGCATCCCGATACGCGGACGTGGTGGGTGATTCAGGAAGGGGAAATCCGATTCACAATTGAAGGGCAACCCCAACCTATCCTCGGTCGCAAAGGGTCAATGGTTCAAGTCCCCATGGCCACTATTTTTTCAATGGAAACCATTGGCGATAAACCGTCCCTGCGCTTTGAAACGAATATTGCAAATGCCAAAACACTCTATGTGAACAAAGCGGAAGCTCCAAAGCTCGCCGGTTTCGATTTCGTACCGGGCATGTTTAATCGTAAGGATGTGATTGGAGTTTATCTGCATGGCAACAAGCCTCACTTCACGTTCGAAGAGGTAGCAGAGGGTGTGGATTCAGGCAAGCTGAAAGGGACTATCCGCATTGTGCAGGACGATCGTGGAACGGCCAATTTCATCTACGGCCGCAACAGCGCACTGCCCAAGTTGGATACAAAAAACAAAGGGCATTGGCATCCCGAAGGTGCTGAATATTGGCTGGTCATGAAAGGGCAAATCCGCTACCCCATTGAAGATGTGGGAACCGTAATAGCCAATGAAGGCGACGTAGTATACGTGCCGCCATTCACCTATCACGCTCCTCGTTGGTGGGGAGAAGGTGCGTCCTGCAGGCTAGCCATGAATGGATTTCCCAACATTACACATCTGTTCGAGGCGCATTGATTTATGAGTTGTTCAGCGATGGTGGCAGGTACACTGAAGGGGACCTTTATGCCTAAAAAGTTAAAAACAATTACCGATGCAGTGGAGATTCTTCACCGTCGATATTACGAAGGCAAGCCGAGTCGACTAAAAGAATTGGAGGAGGCCCGAGCCAAAGAATTGATCACCCGGAACATTCGCGATTTGAAGACATCGGCGCGCCTCACTGGCCATTCTTCGTAGGATCGGAAGCGCACTGAATCTGCGAATAGCGATCCAGTTTGCCTGCGGATATTGCTAAGAATTGAAACTATCGGAAAAGGTAGAGAACCTTGACCAATGTCGACCTATGAATAGACTTGTTCGGTTTTTCTGTAGTTATGAATTCGTCAGCATTGAGCAAATGAGCTGCAGCCAAATGTAATGCGTCCATTGGACCCACCCCTGCCGATGCCGCCTCTCTAAATCCATGGCCAAGTATCAACTTCAGGTCGTCACAAAAAGTAGCTCGTCGAAAATACCTATGGTAGAAGAGATACTCATCCTTCTGTTTGTTGTAAAGCGCTTTTGGTGAGACTTCGTGACGAATAAATGGACTGCTGAGGAAAACCCGATTCGGATCGTCTAAAATTTTGATGGCAGACTGCTGTATAGAGTCCGAACCCTTGTAAGCAGAGATCAATACCCCACTATCCAAAAAGGTTCGAACTGCCACTAACGGAATCCTCTTCGCTCCGCCACTTCCCGCTCCAACTCTCTCTGGTTCAACAATTTCCCGCCAGAAGCAATGTATTTCTCCCGAAGCTTTTGCAGTTCCCTACCCAGCGGCGTGAGCGGAGCCTTCGGAGAATGGCCATTTTTTTTAACGACAGTCATGATGTTTTGCTTCGCCATATTATTATTTTGAACTGAAATAGCCCGCGATTACAAGCCCAAAGGTTGAAACCAATGCCAGCCAAATATTCCTCAGCTCTTTCCTCGACATCCAAACTCCACATTTGATCTCAAAGACGCCGTCCCGATTCATCAATCTGATATCCTGATCATTGGCCTTCAAGAGGCCAATAAGTTCTCCTTCCAAGTACAGAGGTTTCGAATGTCCGGACACAGTAAATGGGCGACGATTAAGCACAAAAAGGCTGCTACAGATTCCAAG
>JAYWBH010000225.1:0-2051 GCA_043781815.1 Bryobacterales bacterium
ACTGAAATCCCGCAACAATCCGAGTTGTAGCTAACCTGCGTCACAGCATATTGCAGGATTCCCCGACGATAATCGTAAACCGCGTTGAACCCGGTATTCCAACCTTTATGCTGTTCATTGCCGTAACCCACACGACCGATGATTTGGTTCGCTTCAGGAGACAGCAGTGGAATATTAGCCACCTTGCTGTGGCCAAAGGCAGCGAAAATTTGCCCTCTGCGCGCGTCAGCAGTGAAACCAGTGTTGGTGATAATTCCTCGCAAAGGATCGTAATCGGCGCGCCATTCCATTCCCAACCAAGGCAGAGGCTTGGCCCGAACCGCGCTCACAATTGGCGAATAGTTGCGACGTTGATCTAGAAATCCGTAGGCCGTCAACTGGATCGTACTCTGCAGGACATTGCGTTGTCCTACTTGCAATGCGCCACCAAAGTCAGGCTCAAAGTAGCGCCGCTGCCAAAGCTGCCAACTGAGAACTTCCTCCACATTGCCATTTCGTTTGGTGAAGAAACGGTTGGTGAGGCTGACCTCCACTTCACTGGTATTGTTGATCAAATCGGTCTGATCGAACCGGATAATGTCGTTGAAATCTTTCACCCCGGAAACGTAGCGAAAGGAGGCTCGCGGTTCAATCACATGCTTCAGCTTTTCACCCAACCATTTCGGTGCGTCGTAGGTTTTCTCAACCGAAGGAGGGATAAATTCCAGCCCGAATTCAATGGATGTCCGATTGAGGTTTTGGCCCCTCACTTGGAATGACTGCGCGTCCTTGCTTTCGTTATAGTGCGTTTCGCGCGCTGAAAGAGAGGGCAGAATGTTAAATCCGGCAAACCGAAAGACGGTCATAATACGCGGCGAAACGTCCAACCGATCCATGAAAGCTTTGGTCTGGAACAAGGGTTGTTGCCTCCGCAGAAGCGACGCAGAGGATTCAAAAGATACCCAAATCGGCAGAATTTTTTCATTGATTTGCTTGTCTCGGGAATTGAATTCAAAACTGGGAAGCTTGCTGATCACCACCTGATCATCGGGCAATGTGCTGCCAAACACCTGATGACGGGAAACCACAAAATGGAAGGAGTAGGTGTCCCAGTTCTTGGTCAAATAGCCGACGGCATTATTTTCCGAATAAATGGCTTCGTTATAGCTTTGAGAAAAGGCCTGCCGGTAAGTAAAAGAACTGAGGTAGTTGGCATTGATATGACCCTCAAATCCGTACTTCAATGCGGACTGAGCGGTGAACGCAATCAGGTATCCGCCCTGCTTCAAACGTTCCCCATCGGATTGCAGTAGTCCACGATCTTTTATACCCTCCATGATAAAATTAAAGTTAGTCTTATCATTAGGTTTGCCACGAAAGTCAATGTGACTTCTCAAGCCCCTCTGCGTATAGTATTGGGCACGATAAGTAAGGTCATAACTGCGATTGATGGCCCAAAAATAGCCACCATTTATCACCTTGCCAAAACGGCTACTGACACCCGCATTAGGGGTCAAAATCCCGCTGCGCCTAGGGAGTTTTTCGAGGGATTTGTAGAATGCGGGAGCATAGAGGATGGGCACGCGTCGAACCTTGAAAAATGCCCGATAGGCAATGGCCCGTTCCCCTGGAATAATGTCGAATTTGGGTGCCGTTAAACGCCACCAGGGCTTCGGCAATTTACAGTTGGTGATGAAGCCGTCATAGAGGGTATAGCGTTGCTTTATCTTTTCTGCCCAATTCCCTTCAAAAATAAATGGGTTAGTAGAGGACAATACGCCTCGACGAGCTTCGATTTTAGCCGGTGCCCGACCCTTTACAGCATAGAATTTCCCGGTCTCTTCTTCCATGTTGTACAGTGCCCGGTCACAATGGATCTCTTCGCCCCCATCGAAGTTTTGAAAGAAGACGTTGCCACGGGCTTCTACCCAGCGCGTATCCTCGTCATAATCCACTTCATCGGCTTTCAACAGGAATTCTGTGGTTTCAATTTCCACCGCCCCGCGGAGTTTGCGCAAAGATCCTTCGGCATCCTGAGTGATGGCTTGCACCCGAATCTCATCGGCTGCCGG
>JAYWBH010000226.1:0-6475 GCA_043781815.1 Bryobacterales bacterium
CAGCTCGGTCAAACACCGAGCCACAATCAACACAATAACCAGTTTAGCGAATTCTGAGATCTGAAGTCGGAACCCCAGCGGCATGGGAATCCAGCGCGAGGCGCCAAACACCTTTTTACCCATGATGAATGTCACGATTAAAAGTACTATTAGCACTATATACAGGATTGGTACCTGTCCCAACAGCGTGTGGTAATCAATCGTCATGATGATCCACATCAGCAGCAAGCCGGTAACCACGTAAATGATTTGCTTCCACCAGGCATCTTTCCAAATGGAATCATGGGTGGCACTGTAAATTTGCAGAATCCCAATCATGCACAAGGTTAGAGTGAGCACCAGCATGGCCCAATCAATATCTTTGAAGCTGCGGTAAGTTGCCATGATTTTAGTTGTCCACCGTGCGACGTGAAAATGGCAGATACGCTACTTGCGGAGGACGCCGTGTGCGGGCCTTCTTATCGAAATAAGCCTTGGCCACATTTCGTGCAATCACCGAAGCATCTTTGCCATGCTCACCAGCCTCAAACAATGCTACAATCGCGATTTCAGGATTCACTCGCGGCGCAAATCCTACGAACCAGGCGTTGTCTTTAATCTCTTTGTGTTTCGCTAAATAATCGTTCGACGCCAGTTGTGCCGTTCCCGTCTTGCCGCAAAACTCAATGCCAGGAAGCCGTGCTGCGGTGGCCGTGCCGAAGTTGTCATTCACCACGCTGTACATTCCCCCCACAACATTCAAGATGTGGTTGGGTTGCCAGTCAGCCTTCCTTGACGGATCCACATGGGGTTGGTCCTTCAACAAATGCGGCTTGGGCCAAATGCCGCCTACCGCAATTCCACCTACTGCCGCAGCCAATTGCAGCGGCGTCACAATCAATGCACCTTGCCCAATGGCCACGGAAATTGTTTCGCCACCAAACCATTTGGTCCGAACCTGCCGTGCCTTCCACTGCGTCGACGGAAGAATTCCCGATTTTTCACTTGGCAAATCGACATTCGTTTTTTGCCCAAGCCCGGTCATCCCGGCATATTCGGCAAGCTTGTCTATGCCCAGTAAGTTGCCGACATTGTAGAAGTAGACATCGCAGGATTGGGCCAGAGCGTAGCGCAAAGAAACGCTGCCATGCCTGCTATGACATTTGTACGTGTGGCCATAAAAGGTAGCGCTGCCAGGACAAAAGAAAGTCGTATTTTCAGTGATCACTCCCGCTTCAAGGCCCGCCATGGCCACGATCGGTTTGAAGGTTGACCCTGGTGCCAACTGCGCCTGAATGGCCCTGTTCAACATGGGATTGTCAGGATTATTGATGATCTGCGCCCAATCAGCTTTACGAATGCGACCGGCGAACTTGTTGGGATCATACGTTGGGCTGGAAACCATTGCCAGAATTTCACCGTTACGCGGGTCAAGCACCACCACCGATCCACGCCGACCACCCAACACCAATTCGGCCACAATTTGAATATCCAAATCCAACGTCAATTGAATGGTCTTGCCAGGGATAGCCTGGGTGTTGGAAAGTGTTTCCTGAATCTGACCTTTGTTGTCCACAATCACGCTTTTCACGCCATCCTGACCCATCAGAATATCGTTGTAGTAGCGCTCAATGCCTGCTTTGCCGATCACGTCGCCCTGGTTGAATTGTGCAAAATCGGGCGTACTCAATTCCGCTTCACTCATTTCGCCGGTATAGCCAAGAACATGCGCGGCCACGCCGTACTGCGGGTACATCCGCTTTGAAGAATGGATCAGTTCCAGTTCTGGAAACGTGTCCTGATCGTTATGCGATTCCACAAATTGAATTTCACCGGGCGTCAAACCTTCCTTGATGAAAACCGTTTGATAGCTAGGTTGATTCTTGAACCGTTTCAGGCGACTTTCCATTTCTTCCATGTCCATGTGCAGCCCTTCGGCGATGGATGGTAAATGTTCTTCCTTGAAATTTGAGCGGGAAAGAATAGCGGAAAAAGTAGAGTGGTTATCCACAATCACGCGACCGTCGCGATCCAGAATTTTACCGCGCGGTGCAGGCAGCGGCAAAGATTTAATGCGGTTGCGGTCAGCCGCTTCGCGATAGGCGGTCACTTCCTGTACTTGAAGCCGCCAGAATCCGGCAATCAGAAAGAGAAAGATAGCTACTGTGATGTATTGAAATACTGTGATTTTATTGCTGGCGAATTTTGCATCGTCGTCACGTAACGGTGGCTTGTCTTGTAGATCGAAATGCGGGTCCCGGGTTTTTGCCGTGAAGATGGGCACTATTTGAGTAGACCTGCTAAGGCCGTTCCCTTAGTTTATCCAATAACGCGAACAATGGAACAGCTACTGCAGCATTTAAGACTCCAGCCAACAGAGTCCTGACGGCTGCAAAGCCGCCTTCGTGACCCAATAAGGCGCTGGTAAGCATCCAATACAACAGTTCATGGAAACAGAAAAAGCAGAATCCTACCAGGAATCGCAAGCCTGGGTGTTCCACATCAAAGCGCAGGCTCAAGGACGATGCAAAATAGCCCACCAATGTTTTCACAATACCGAACATGCCCAGGGGATGGTCGGCAAGTGAATCCTGGGCCAACCCAATGGCTGCTCCGGCCAATGTGCCCACAATCTGGTTTTGCTTCATCAACGAAAAGTAAACGGTCACCAGAACCGGCAATTCCAAGTAGGAAAGATACTTGAAAAACATTGGTACATAGACCTGAAACAGAATCGCCGCCAGTGGCACCAGCAAAATCACGGCTGGCTTAAACTTCGATACTCTGTCCTTGCCTCGGCGATCAATCAGGATTTGATTGGAATAGTCGCTCATCGCTGCGGCACTGCGCCCCCTTGCGGTGTAGGATTTGGATTTACAGGTGCGGCAGAGGGGTTCGGTGAACCCGGTGTGATTGGCTTGGGCGGTGGAGGTTCAGCATTGTAATCTGGTGCGGGCTGGCCCACCACGCTGCGTTTGGAACCGATTCCCGTGTACCGTTCCCGCAGGCGATCAGCATCGGTCTTCATGCTGTTGATGATCTCCTCCTGCGGCCTGGGTTTTTCATTCAACCCTGGGGGCAAGGGCGTTTGCAACACCACCGGATTCTGCAAGCCGGGCAGAAAATCGGGAATTCTCTGATGGACTCCTTCAATCACAATCAGCACTTCTTCCAGAACGGATTGAAGACCGGAAGGCACAAATTGGACTTCCTTAAAACTAGTGCCAGGACGAACAATTTCCGCTTTACCGACGGCCAATCCCTTGGGGAAAACTCTATCTTCGCCAGAGGTAAAAAACTCTTCGTCCACCTCAACCTTGTCCTCATTTTGAATGTAGTCCACCATCACCCGGCTTTGGCCAATCCCTTTGACGGTTCCATGGACGCGCCCTTTTTGCGAAATGACTCCAGCGCGGAAACTGGTATCGGTGATCAGCAGTACTTGCGATGCAATGGGGTAGCTGGCCACCACTTTACCTACAATTCCATCTTGAGTGATCACCGCCATGCCTCGTTCCACGCCACTGGACGTACCGCGATCCACCAGCACCATTTTGGAATTTGTCCCGGTACCGGTGCCAATAATGCGGGCACCGACTGTGCGCGATGGGGTTTTTGCCTGAAATTTACTGAGCGCTTGCACACGGTCAGCCATTTGCAATTCGTTCTTCAGAAACTGATTTTCAAGCTTGAATTTCCCTAAATCATCTTTCAGCTTTTTGTTTTCTTCACGCAGATCCACCAGAACAAAGTAATTTTGAAAAAATCCAAAGCTGTTGCGGCGAACGCTTTCCAGCACACGGGCCACCGGAGTTACCGCAGTCACCGCCCACACCCTTACCGATGCCATATCGTTGTCGCTTTTACGCTGATAGGCCACCAGCACAAGTTGTGCCAGAATTACGGTGACAAGCACCGCTAAACTGCGATAACGGCTTAAAATTGCATCCATTGTGGGGAGGGTGGAAGCTATTGGCAGCGCCAATGCCCCTTCCGTTCTACTTTACTCGATGGCTATGCGGCGTAGCAGCTTGAAATCAGTCAACATCTTACCGGTTCCCAGCACAACGCTCGCCAGCGGATCTTCGGCAATAGAAACGGGCAAACCAGTTTCTTCGCGGATTCGCTTATCCAGATTCTTGATCATGGCACCGCCGCCAGTCAAGACAATGCCTTTATCGCTGATATCGGCGGACAGTTCCGGAGGGGTGCGTTCCAGGGCCACGCGGATGGCATTCATGATGGTGGCGATGCATTCGGAAAGTGCTTCGCGGATCTCTGAATCGTCAATGGTTAAAGTCTTGGGAACCCCTTCAATCAGGTTGCGACCCTTTATTTCCATGGTCAAAGGACGATCCAGCGGATAGGCCGAACCAATCTGCATCTTGATCTGTTCCCCGGTGCGTTCGCCAATCAAAAGATTATACTTGCGTTTCAGATATTGAATAATGGCTTCGTCCATTTCGTTGCCAGCCACACGCACAGATCGGGAATAGACAATGCCCGATAACGAAATAACCGCTACGTCGGTTGTGCCACCGCCGATATCCACCACCATGTTCCCTGAAGGTTCAGTAATGGGAAGGCCTGCACCAATTGCCGCCACCATCGCCTGTTCCACTAAAAATACTTCAGAGGCTTTGGCCCGATAGGCGGAATCAATAACGGCCCGCTTTTCCACCTGGGTGATTTCGCTGGGCACGCCGATGACAATGCGCGGATGCACCAGCATCTTTCGCCCATGCGCTTTCTGAATAAAATAATTCAGCATGCGCTCGGTGACTTTGAAATCGGCAATCACGCCGTCTTTCATTGGGCGAATCGCAACAATGTTGCCCGGAGTTCGACCCACCATTTCCTTGGCTTCTTTACCAACCGCTTCTACTTCACCGTTGGTCTTGTTGATGGCGACAATGGACGGCTCATTGACCACAATCCCTTTGCCTTTGGCGTAGACCAGCGTGTTCGCCGTACCAAGATCAATGGCAAGGTCAGAGGAAAATAAGCTGAAAAGTGATCGGAAATTCATGAACTGAAAATAACTCCTGAGCCTTGAAGGAAGGTCTTTGGGAGGAAGGTGGAGAACAGCCCAAAGGCAGCTCACCCTGAACTGTAGCATAGGCCACCCAGACGGGCAACCCGTTTACCCGTAACTTTTGAATAAATTACCAGCTTGTTACGGTTGCGATAGAACAAATTTTTTCAAGCTTTCAAAAACTCGCACCAATTCCTGACGGTGCACTTGCTTATCCCGAAGATCCAACTTGGCCAACTCTTCGGCCAGTTGTTTGCCTTTTACGGCAACTTCTGGAAACCGTTTTTCCATCAAATTAAGAAACCGTATTCTTTGATCCCAATCCTTATCGCTGATACCTAATTCCACATCCAGCCACAACAAAACCTGGGCCAACCGCTGGCACCGTGGAACTTGCGGGTGCTGGTCATCCTGGTCGTCCTGAGCCATTTTCTCCAGCGCAGGAATGAATTGCCTGACCAGGCCAGGGCGCCAAATAATCCCTCGTCGATCCATTTCATCCCGCATCAGAATATGCTGCAACGCGTCCCCTGTCGTGACAGAAAGGCATCCTGCCTCCCCCGCCAAATATTTGGGTGCGGCATATCCTTGGGCCTTGATCCATAAATGTCCCAACTCATGGGCCAGCAATCCCGTAAGCGCCTCCGGATCTTTGGGGGCCAGCAGGCGATTCACAAAAATGTACTGATACTTTCCCGACGGTGGATTCAAGCTCAAAGCCTGCGCACTCAAAAACAATTGTTGAAAGGAAGGGGCGGCAAAATGCTGGCGGGCAATTGTTCTGTGTGGCTCCTGCTGCGGCAATTCCCCTGGCTCCAGTTCAATCACCACAACTTTAGCGCCGCTTTGTTGAGAAATTTCCGTAGCCCAATTGGCCAACAAGCCCGTCAGCGATAGAATTTGCGCTAGCAGTAAGATAGCCACGATATTCACTAGAATAGAAGAAGTTCATGCATCGCCGCCATTTTCTAAGTATTCCCGTTGCTGCTTGCCTTGAAAGCTGCTCCAAACCGAAAGTTTCCGGATTCCCTGGTTACGCTTTTGTGGCCAATCAGGAAGGCAAAGCGGTTGCTGCCGTGGATCTTTCTGCTTTCGCCGTAGCTCGTCATATCCCTTTGGATGGACGTCCCACAGAAATTTTGGCGCACCCTTCCGAACCCAAAGTTTACGCCCTTACACCCGAAAATGGATCGGTTCATGAGATTGATTCCGCCAACCTGAAGTTCAGCCGTCGCTGGAAAGCCAACCAGCCGCTAACCCATATCCGACTATCCAGCGACGGCGGCATTCTGTGGGCGCTAGCCATTCATCCCCATCGACTGATTGAAGTGAAGTTACCCGATTGGAAGACAGGGCGGACCATCCCATTGCCTGCCGTGCCCGTGGATTTCGATGTTTCAAACGGCTATGCCGTAATTAGCTTTGGCCCGGCGGCCCTGCCCGTTCTGATCCATTTGGAAC
>JAYWBH010000227.1:0-2050 GCA_043781815.1 Bryobacterales bacterium
CGTTGTTCTAAAGCTTCTAAATCCTGATAGTGGTTGTCCAACTCCGACAGAATTTCCTTTAAGCTCGTCGCAGCTTGCGCATAACCTAACTGATCCAACTTATCTGAATTCCGCTGTAAGTATCCAGCAAGTTCTTCCATTGAAAATGGCGCATTCACTTCATGTTTGGCGTTTTGCGGAGTGTTATTGGCCATCCGCTCTGTTTCTGTAAGGATTGCCTGGGAGCAGTACGTGAGTGAATTCACCATCTGGCTTTTCCGTTTCTTGGTTCGCCATTTGTCAAACGCTTCATCAATCCCGCGCAGCACAGCTTCCAGCGGGACTCCAGAATTCTTCCAACTCTCAACCAGAGCCCAATCCAGTGGCGACATTAAAAATAGCCCCGTGCCACGAGCCTTTTGAAAGTGTTCTTCCACTTCAGTGAAATAGTTGAAATAGTTTCCTGTCCAGTCTTCCTGTTCAGCCATATTGTTAAAGAGCCCGAAGGCCCCCAGCCAAAATCAAAACGCGCTCTCCAGCATCATCGCGAACATAGAGAAACCCTGCATCAGATAAGCCATCGGTGATGCCACGAATCAACCGACCCGCTTGTTCCACTTCCACTCGCTTGCCTGAAACAAAACTTGACGACTGTCCAAATAAATCCAGCAATGGGGCGCGACCTTGCCGTTCCAGTAACTCAACATGATTATCAATCTCTTCAATCATGCGGATTAGCAATTGTTCCCGTGAAAATTCGCGACCCCCGGCTATCCGCAAACTAGTGGCCGCTGATTTCAATTCCGATGGGAAAGCAATCTGATTCACATTCACACCAATCCCCGTCATCACAGCCCCTTCCTGGAACTCCGACAAAATGCCACAGCATTTTTTCCCGTCGATCAGTAAATCATTGGGCCACTTCAAATCGCACTCCAACCCGGCAATATCGCGAATTGCTTGCGCAATTGCTAATCCCATGGCAATCGTCAGAACTGGCAGATCTGTAAGATGCAGATTCAGTCGAAAGATCAACGTGAAATAAAGACCTTCCGCCGCAGTCGATACCCAACTGCGCCCCAGCCTTCCCTGCCCTGCTGACTGATGTTCAGCCCCGACAATGCTTCCCGCCAAAGCCCCGGCCTGCACCATGACTTGTGCGTTCTTCATCGTAGATGGAGTTGTTTCAAGCCACTCTATGGTCCTGCCAGGAAATGCTTCACGAACGCGAGTTACGTCGAATGTCATGGAGTTAAATTCAATCGAAAATGGATATCAACGGCAACTGCTGAATGAGTAATGGCCCCTACCGAAATAAAATCGGCACCAGCTTCGGCAAAGGCTTTCACGGTTTCCAAACGCATCCCACCGGAAAGTTCTACGCTGGCCCTTCCTGCAATGTGATCCACCCATCGCTTGGCTTCATCAGGGGTAAGGTTATCCAATAAAAGTCGCGTCGCACCTGCCGCCAGAGCCTCGTCCATCTCTGCCCAGGTGCGTACTTCAATCTCTATCGGTAACCCCGCAGGCCGGGCATTTGCCAAAGCTGCGGTTACACTTCCGGCCGCCGTAATATGATTATTTTTGATAAGAATGGCATCGAACAATCCCATACGATGGTTGGTAACTCCGCCTGCCGCCGCAGCCATTTTTTCGAAGCGACGTAAACCAGGTGTGGTCTTTCGCGTATCCAAAATCTTCGTCTTGGTGCCAGCCACACAATCCACAAATCGACGACCCATCGTAGCCACGCCGCTCATGCGTTGCATTAGATTTAACGCAGTCCGTTCGCAGGTAAGCAGTGTCCTGGCCGATCCTTCCACAGTGGCCATGATGGTTCCATTCTGCACCGCAGTCCCACTGGGCACCAGCACTTTCAGGTCTGTCAAAGCAGCGCACCCAAACTTCTGGGACAACTCAAAAACAATCGGCAACAATTCTGTTCCTGCTGCGATGAATTCCTGCTTCGCGCGAAACTGCCCCGTTGCCATGCGATCTGCAGTCACGCAACAATTCGTGGTGATGTCGCCCGTGCCAATATCTTCAGCAAGTGCCCGACGAATCAAATCGC
>JAYWBH010000228.1:0-6460 GCA_043781815.1 Bryobacterales bacterium
TCCACAAGCGCCAAACAGCGGTGAAGGATTGTGTTGGGTGTGCCGTCGCTTGAAGATCAGTGCATGGCGCGATTCTGACTTGCAGCCTTCTGGTCAACAAGAATAATTAACCTAGCGACTGCGCTTTGCAGGCTTTTCATCAGTCCACTTCCACCCCTGGGCGTCTTAGGCCCTTTCGATTCTCCGCAAGAACCAACATTCGGTTGAGTTAAAATTAAGGCTCATTATGCGTTGCCCGATCTGCGAAAAACAAGTAAAATCCAGCGATCCATTGATGCCCTTCTGTTCGGAACGCTGCAAGCTGATTGACCTGGGAAACTGGGCCAGCGAAAAATACGTGATTCCCGCAACGACGCAAAATATGGATGAAAGTGAAGAAGGCGACTAGCCCACTTTCCTTTGCGCTAGCCACCTGGTTCGGATGCGGCCTGTCTCCCAAAGCTCCTGGAACTATAGGAACGCTAGGCGGATTGATTGTTGCAATTCCTCTGATTACTTACGCGAATTTCACTGCCTGGCATTTCATTCTGTTGACTGCTGTGGTTACACCGATCGGCATTTGGGCCGCGAACAAAACAATTGAAAGCACTGGCAATCAGGATCCACAAATCGTGGTGATTGATGAAGTGCTGGGACTGTGGCTGACGCTGGCTGGTGCCGCTCGTTTCAATTGGCAGAGCTTTCTTTTGGCCTTTGCGCTGTTTCGGATTTTCGACATCACCAAGCCTTGGCCGGTGCGAAATCTGGAAAAACTGCACGGTGGAACTGGCGTAATTGTTGACGATTTGGGAGCTGGCATCTATGCGGCGGTTGTAATGGCGCTTGCAGGATGGTTCAATCTTTATTAGACATGCAATTTTTTCGTGATTCAGAAGACAAGCCGGAAATCGCCCAGGTGCTGCCCGGTGCTGCCATCGCAGGCGGTGAACTTGAAATTCGTGGGACAGGATTTCTGCGTGGCGGCAGGGCCAAAGTATTGGTAGGCGACGTGCAGGCCCCGGTTATCATCGGATCGCAATCCTTCATCATCGCCAAAGTTCCCGATGGCGCGGACAATGGAAATCTGCTGGTGGATAATGGCGAGCGGCTTTCCAGCATTTGGAATTGTGAAATTGGCATTCAACTGGCAGAAGACTTGCATCCAGTTTCCAGCCCTGCGGTGGATTCGCAAGGAAATATTTTCACAACCTTCAGCGGCACACGCGGCCAGAAGACGCCGGTGTCTGTTTACAAAATTGATTCCAGAAAAGGGATGACGCCCTTTCTTAGTGACATCATGAATCCGACGGGCCTGGCGTTCGACCGCGAAGGCCTGCTGTATATTTCCAGTCGCAACGATGAAATTGTGTATCAGTGCACACCCAGCGGTCAGCTTTCCATTTTTGTGGAAGGCATGGGAACGGCCACTGGTCTGGCCTTTGATGACGAAGGCAACTTGTATGTTGGGGATCGGAGTGGGACTATTTTCAAGGTCAGCCCGACGCGCCAAATTTATGTGTTCGCCACGGTGGAACCATCCATCGCCGCGTATCACATGGCCTTTGGGTCTGATCAGCACTTGTACATTACTGGACCGACCACTTCCAGTTACGACGTGGTGCATCGTGTTGCGCCGGACGGACAAGTTGAAATTTTCTTTCGCGGCTTAGGACGTCCACAAGGGCTGGCCTTTGATGATGCTGGGAATTTATACGTCAGTTCTTCGCTAGCTGGACGTCGAGGTGTGGTGCGCATTACTCCCAATAAAGAAGCCAGCCTGTTTCTTTCCGGACCGGGTATTGTAGGGCTGGCCTTCACACCCTCAAAGGCGATGGCCATTGCTACGAACAACGCAATTTTCCGCGTCAACGTGGGCATTGCTGGAAGGCCGATCTGGGGATGAACGCGGAAATCATAGCCGTCGGGTCTGAACTTCTTACGCCGACCAAGATCGATACAAATTCCCTGTGGCTCACCGATCAATTGAACACGTTGGGAATTGAAGTGGTTTTGAAATCCATTGTGGCGGATGATCGGCCTCGTCTAACGGCTCAGATTGCTGCGGCGTTTGAACGGTCTGATCTGGTGCTGATCACTGGCGGCCTAGGCCCTACTGAAGACGACGTAACTCGCGATGCGGCGGCGGCGGCACTGGGCATTGGACAAACTTTTCAGCCGGAAATTGCTGATCAAATTGCTGCTCTGTTTGTACGCTTGGGTCGCAAGACCATGGCGGAAAATAATAAGCGTCAGGCCTTTGTTTTAGATTGTGCGGAAGTTTTGCCCAATCCTCGTGGCACGGCACCAGGGCAATGGATTGCGAAGAACGGACGCGTGGTGATTTTGTTGCCTGGACCGCCGCGCGAAATGAAGCCGCTGTTCACGGAACAGTGCTGCCCGCGCATCGAAAAATTGCTGCCGCCCATTGTGATTCGCACGCGCTTCTACCGTGTGGCGGGGATCGGCGAATCGGATCTGGATCAGTTGATTGCCCCGGTCTACACGAAATACACGAATCCGGTTACGACAATTCTGGCTTCGCCAGGCGATATTCACATTCATCTTCGAGCTCGTTGCACAACAGAAGCGAAGGCTGAAAAACTTCTTACGGAAGTCGCCGAACCGATTCTGGAACTGCTTGGGGATCGTGTATATTCCGACGATGGTGCCGACCTTGAAACCACCGTCGGTCGCAAGCTGAAGGCGAAGAACGCATGGCTGGCTGTGGCCGAAAGCTGCACAGGTGGATTGATAGGGGAACGCATTACCAGTGTCGCGGGAAGTTCCAATTATTTCCGTGGTGGCTTTCTGACTTACACGGCGCAAATGAAACACGAAATGGTTGGTGTCCCACTGGAAATGTTGGCCCAACACACGGCGGTTAGTGAGCCCGTAGTGAAAGCGATGGCTAGCGGTGCGCGTCTTAAGACGAAGGCCGATTACGCGCTTTCAGTGACCGGTTACGCTGGACCGGAAGGTGGTGACGACGGCACTCCTGCTGGCCTGGTGTGGATCGGACTGGCGACTCCTGATGGCGTGGAAGCGAAGAAGTTTCAGTTATGGGGCGATCGGGAACGGGTTCGTTCGGTGGCTGGTATTTATGCGCTGGATTGGCTTCGCAAAAAGCTTTCCGAAAGCTCTTAGTCTTGCGGCGGTGGGACACCTAAAATCAAAGGTGCCTTCTTTGGTGAATCGCCTTTAAATTGCAGCACGACATCCACAGTTTTGGTCTTCTCATCTAAGTTCAGCTTCGCCTTGGTTTCTTCGCCAAGGTGATCAAACAAGCCCTGCTCCCGTATGTCGGCCAGGAATTTACTGGGATATTCCGCATTGAAGGGTTTGCCTTCTTTCATGTTCCACATCTTTCGAATGGGAGGTTCTGAAAGCAGATCCAGCCCTTCAATCTTCAATGATCGGAAGGTGAATTGCGGCCCGGCAGTGGCGAAGTATTTTACGGCCACCAATTTTTTCTCATCGTTGTAAGTGCGTTCATACCGGGCTTTGGCTTGCATGTAGCCGCGCCGCTGCATGAACTTCACCATCTTATCCTTGCCCTGCTCCACCAGATCGAAATTAGCGACTTCGCCAGTTTTCAGCTTGATGTCATCTAGCAATTCTTTGGCCGGATTCCAACCATCTATTTCCACCGCGTTCAGTGCATAGGGCAGGCCCTCCTCAATCACAATTTTCACTACTAGTCCGGTAACGTCCTTCGCTAGTTCGGTGCTGATCTTGGCCCACTTCACGCGCATTAAACCCTTAGCTTCATAGAATGGCCGAATCGCCAGATCCAGAATTTCACGCATCCGCGTTTCGGAATAAGCAGCACCCACGGCCACTTCCGCAATCTTGTTTCGAAGAATTTCGGAACGTAATTCTTTGGCACCGGTGAATTCTATTTCGGCGATGGTCAGCGGTGCAGCGGCGGATCGGAATACTATGGTTAGCCGCTCAGCGTTGTCAGCGACAACTTTGGCGGCAACGTCGCTGGTATTCATGTAATCTTTCAGGGTCTTCACGTAACGCTTCAGTACGGGCTCAGTTGCCGGAACCAAGGACCCAAACAGCGGGTCGGATGCCAGCAGCACATCGCGCAATTCGGCGTCAGGACGGGGCAATCCTTCAAAGCGCACTGGATATACCTGATCCAGTTCCTGCACCTCAAAGGTGACGGCAAAGGCTTTGCCTGAGGGTGTCGGTTCATAGCGGTAAGCAACGTTGGAAAAGGTTCCAGCCTCCACCAATCGAGCCTGCGCCTTATCGAAGATTTCCTTGGATCCAATTTGGCCAACTTTCAGACCGCTGGCCTTGCTCACCTGTTCGGGCTTGTAACGTTTGGCACCTTCCACAGAGATCCGCTCAATTAGAAAGTCTTTCGTGACGGCTGGTTCTTTGGGAATAGCGATGGGTTTCTTTACAGGAGGCGGCGGGCGTCGTGGAGTTTGAGGCAGGCAGGTGGTGCATACGAGCAGGCTGGAAATCAAAAGCTTTAGCATGTTGGAACTCTATTGACTATAGATACCGCATGCGGGCATTCGGTTTCATCGTGGAGTGTGGAATTGGGGGATTTAGGATACGGCTGAAGGGGGTCGAGGAGGATCGAGAAGTATTTTGGCGCGAACTTCCTGCATTTGCATTTCAAGTGCGGCTAAACGGCGGGTAGATGCTTCGTCAAGATTACCGGCATCGACCTCAATTTTGCGTAAGCGAATATCGCTGCTTCTGGAATAATCGGAGAAACCGCGCAGCAACTCAGTTTGCATGTCTCGCATGTGCTCCGTCAGTTTGTCAATGAGACGTTGTTCCATGCCATCGATCTTATGCTCCATACTATCCAACTTCTGATCGATGCGATGCTCCATGCTATCCAACTTCTGATCGATGCGATTTTCCAATTGATTTAAAGCACCCAATGTCGCTGGTTGGCCTGTAAGATCGTCCATGCTTACATTCTACTCGAATTGCCATACTTCGTAACCGCCTGAGCGCAAAATAAAACGTTGCCCACTGGAAAACCCTGGCTCTAGCGGCCAATTCAGGGAGCGGCTAAGGGAGTGACTTCAGTACCCGATCAACTTGCTCGCGGCAAAACTTCTAACTGAATCCGTTCCGCCACAGCGTCCCTGGCTGAATCGAGTTCAAAGTCTTGCTGAAGTCCCAGCCAAAGTTCAGGGGAACAACCGAAATAACGGCCCATGCGCAATGCCATCACGGCGCTTATGCCGGGCTTTTCATTGACGATGCCAGATACGTGACTCGGTGGGACACGCAAAGCACGGGCCAATCCATTGATTGACAACGCCAGTGGCACAAGGAATTCCCTCTCGAAGAATCTCGCCGGGATGTACCGGCGGCAATTTGGTTTTACGAGCCATTAGTTCTCCTTTAATGATAGTCAGTCAATTCCACATCGAACGCGTCACCCAGCTCCCAGCGGAAGCAGATCCGGTATTGGTCATTCACGCGGATGCTGTGCTGGCCGTGACGATCACCCTTCAACGGCTCCAGCCATCCCAAGATCCCGAGAAGTTAAACATAGCCTCCCCTCCTGCAATGTTAAACTGAAAATAAATGTCCTACGACCTTGTCATCATCGGTAGCGGCCCCGGTGGCTACTCAGCTGCCGTTCGCGCTGGCCAATACGGCCTAAAAACTGCCATCATCGAAAAAGATCCTAAGCTGGGCGGCACCTGTTTGCACGTCGGTTGCATTCCCACCAAAGCACTTTTGCATTCCGCCGAAGTTTGGGATTACTTTGTTCATCCCGGCGATCAGGGAATTAGTTGCGATAACCCCACACTCAACTACCCAGCCGTTTTAGACCGCAAAGATAACATCATCTCGAAACATGCCAAGGGCATTGACTTCCTGATGAAGAAGAACAAAGTGGAAGTGATCAAGGGTTTTGGAGTTCTCAAAGGCGGCGGGAAAATTGACATCAAAACTGCCGATGGCGTTCGTGAAATTGAAAGTAAGAATATTATCATCGCCACTGGAAGCGAGGCGCGCATGTTGCCGGGCCTTATTCCGGACCCCGCTTATCTGCTGACCAATGTAGAAATTCTTAAAATGAATACCGTTCCAAAGTCGCTGGCTATTATCGGTGCAGGTGCGGTGGGCGTGGAGTTTGGCTCTATCTTCAGCCGTTTTGGAACTCAAGTAACCATTCTTGAAATGCTTCCGCGTTTGGTCCCGGTGGAAGACGAAGAGATCTCCAAGGAATTGGCTCGTAACTTCAAAAAGGCGGGCATTCGTTGTGAAACTGGGGCAAAAGCGGAAAATATTCGTCGCACTGCCAATGGCGTGGCCCTCACCGTGACCCTTGCCAACGGGACCAAAGAAGAACTTGAGGCTGAAAAATTATTGGTGGCAGTGGGCCGCAAACCGAATACAGAAAGCATTGGCTTGGCTAACACCAAAGTGGAAGTAGATCGCGGATTCATCAAGGTAGATGGCTTTCAGCGCACTTCTGAACCGGGCG
>JAYWBH010000229.1:0-6444 GCA_043781815.1 Bryobacterales bacterium
AATAGCCCGCAACTGCTGGCGCAGCATGTAATCTTTCTGCTCTTTCGACATCTCCGAACGGGCTTCATTCTGAATCTTGCTGCGCAGTTCCAGCACTTCTACTTCATGCGATAAGTAGCCGTGCAGCAGACGCATGGCATCGGCACGAGTCATCGCTTCAAGCAATGCCTGTTCCTTGGGCAACGGCAAGTTCATCATCGAAGCCATCAGAAAGGTCATCCGCAAAGGATCTTCAGAACTGGCCATCATCCGGTTTAAATCCGGAGCAAAATCTGGTTGCGACAACGAGATTGCTTTTTGCCCAAGTTCCAACAGAGCGCGTTCCAGGGCCTCTACTTCGGTACCCATTTCTTGCGGTACAGAAAACAGCCTTACCCTGGCTTCTAAAAAGCCACCAGCGCTTTCTTCCAACTTCACCATGGCTACGCGTTCCACGCCCATAACCAATACTTCCATGGACCCATCGGCGTTCATCGACATGCGACGAACCACTGCGCGTGTACCAATCCCAAACAATGTGTCTTGAGAGGGAGCATCCTCAGAGGCATCCTTTTGAGAGAACACCAGAACTTCTTTACCTTCCACAGCCAGCGCCGCTTCAATCGCGGCGACGGTTTGCTTGCGGCCAATGGAGAGCGGCATGGCCAGGCCAGGGAATAGCACGGCATTCTTCAGCGGAAGTACTGGCAATGTAATAAGTTTTTCGATTACGTTCACTTGTTTCTCCTCTTGTCTCGCTACTTCATCAGATGCTCTAGAACAGTCTGCGGTTGCAAACAGCTTAAGCCGGTACCGCTTCAGACCGAAAAGTTAACTCGCCTTTAGCTGCATCCAAATCAATGAAGATTTTTTCTCCATCGCGCACTTTGCCGCCAATAATAAGCTTCGCCAGTGGAGTCTCAATTTCCCGCTGAATGGCCCGTTTCAACGGCCTTGCTCCATAGGTTGGGTCATAACCGGTATGCACTAGATGTGCCAGCGATGCGTCACTGATTTCAACCGTGATTTTGCGCTCCTCCAGCCGCTTGCGTAAACCGCCCAATTGCACCAGTACGATCTGCTTCAAATGCTCCTCGTTCAAAGCATGGAACACAATGATTTCGTCAATGCGGTTCAGAAATTCCGGACGGAACCCGGCACGCATTTCTTCCATCACAGCCTTTTTCATACGCTCATATCCAGCACCATCAAAAGCGCCCGTATAATCCAAAATCCGCTGACTGCCTACGTTCGATGTCATTACGATAATGGTGTTCTTGAAATCCACCGTGCGGCCTTGACCATCCGTCAACCGGCCATCGTCCAACACCTGCAACAGAATATTGAAAACGTCGTGATGCGCTTTTTCAATTTCATCGAATAGAATTACCGAATACGGTTTGCGCCGAACCGCTTCTGTTAACTGACCGCCTTCGTCATAACCAACATAACCAGGAGGGGCACCAACCAGGCGGGACACGGAATGCTTTTCCTGATATTCCGACATATCAATGCGGATCATCGAACGTTCATCGTCAAACAGATACTCCGCCAAAGCCCTTGCCAGTTCGGTTTTGCCCACACCGGTGGGTCCCAGAAAGATAAAACTTCCAATGGGGCGGTTCGGATCTTTCAAGCCGGAACGAGCCCGTAACACTGCTTCAGCCACCGCATCCACTGCTTCCGATTGGCCGATTACACGCTTATGAAGTTCCGTATCCAAATGCAGCAGCTTGGCCATTTCGCCTTCCAGCATTTTGGACAAAGGCACACCCGTCCAACGGCTGACAACCTTGGCAATGTCCTCTTCATCTACTTCTTCTTTAATCATGCGGGAACCACCAGAGGCAGTAATGGCAGCCTCTTCGGCAGCCAATTTCCGCTCTAGTTCCACCAGCACCCCATACTTCAATTCACTGGCTCTACTCAGTTCGCCGTTGCGCTCTGCTTGGGCAAACAGGGCTCGTGTCTGTTCAATTTTTTCACGCAATTTCCGCAGACTGTCGACGGCTTCTTTTTCGGTCTTCCACTGTGCCTGCATGCCGGTGGCAGAACTCGTCAAATCGGCCAGCTCTTTTTCCAGTTTCAACAACCGATCTCGCGATGCCGAATCAGATTCCTTCTTCAATGCCTCACGTTCAATTTCCAACTGCATTTTCCGACGAAGAGTTTCATCCAATTCCGAAGGAAGCGAATCAATTTCCGTACGCAGCTTGGCCGCCGATTCATCGACAAGATCAATGGCCTTATCCGGCAGGAAACGATCAGAAATATAGCGATTGGAAAGGACCGCTGCGGCAACCAAGGCGGAATCTTTAATCCTTACCCCATGATGCACTTCATAGCGTTCGCGCAATCCGCGCAAGATGGAAATGGTATCTTCCACACTTGGCTGATCCACCATCACCGGCTGAAAGCGCCGTTCCAACGCCGGATCTTTTTCAATGTACTTGCGATATTCGTCCAGGGTTGTGGCACCAATGCAATGCAGTTCCCCACGCGCCAGCATCGGTTTGAGAAGATTGCCTGCATCCATAGCCCCTTCGGCCTTCCCTGCCCCAACAACAGTGTGCAGTTCGTCGATAAAGAGAATAATTTCGCCTTCAGACGATTGCACTTCTTTCAAGACGGCCTTCAAACGTTCTTCAAACTCACCACGAAATTTTGCACCAGCAATAAGGGCACCCATATCCAGGGAAACCACCCGCTTGTTTTTCAGACCTTCGGGCACGTCGCCACGCACGATGCGCTGGGCCAAGCCTTCGGCAATTGCCGTTTTACCCACGCCGGGCTCGCCGATTAAAACAGGATTGTTTTTGGTACGACGGCTGAGCACTTGAATCACGCGACGGATTTCTTCATCGCGACCAATCACCGGGTCCAGCTTACTATCGGCAGCCATGGTGGTCAGATCGCGACCGTATTTTTCCAAAGCTTCGTAAGTAGTTTCAGGATTTTGTGAAGTGACCCGCTGCGCACCGCGCACTTCCTTAATCGCTTTGTCGAGCGACTTTTTGGTTATCCCCGATTCTTTCAGCAGGCGGCCAGCCGCACCGGAATCAGAAGCGATCGCACCCAGCAAATGTTCAACGCTAACAAATTCATCCTTCATCCGTTTGGCGTCAGCTTCAGCATCGGCCAGAACTTTGGTCAGACGGCTGGTGACATACACCTGGTCCATTCCAGTGGGAGAAGAGGTGGAAACCTTCGGCAATTTGTCGATTTCAAGGCGCAATTTAGCGCTTAAAACGTCCAAATTGGCACCAGAACGGCGGATTAAAGACGTTGTCACACCCCCTTCCTGACCAATGAGTGCCAGTAAAAGGTGCTCAACATCCACTTGTTGGTGTGAATGTTGAAGAGCCAGGGATTGTGCGGAGCGGAGTCCTTCTTGAACTTTTTCGGTCAGCTTGCTGAAGTCCATAACATATGAGCCTCCAACGCTCAGATGTATTTAGCATAACACGATCAAGCAAGCGCGGCCACACTATTCCTCAACAAGCTTTGGAACACAAAAATAGTGAGGTTTAGCGGAACGAACGAAAGGGATAGCTATTCAGGGAGTAATTTCTGGATCATCCGAACCAGCGTTGCTTCTTCAAATGGCTTGCCCAAATAGTCATTGGCACCAGCCATTTTTGCCCGCAATTTATCCAGCAACTTGCCTGATAGCATGATGATGGGAGCATTGTTCTTCAACCGTTCTTTACGGATTTGACGACAGGTTTCCAGGCCGTCCATGCCCGGCATTTGAAAATCGAGGACAACCAGGTCGGGCAGATTCCGGCGGAAGCTGTTTAACCCGTCCTCGCCATCGACGGCTTCTAAGAAACGCATGCCATTGCGGACAATCATCGGGCGTAAGGTATTTAATACGGTTCGGCTATCGTCCACGGCCAGAATCAGTTTTTGACCACGCAAAGTTTGTATAGCCCGTTCCACAGAAGGAAAATTATTGCCCAACCGCGAAGCTTCTTCAAAATGGTACAGTGCTTCGGAATTGCGCAGAGTGTTCATGCCAAGAATGCCCAGCCGGTAATGGATTTCCGCCGTGCCACCTTTTCTCAGCTTGTCCTCCCAATACCGACGCACTTCCAAGACCAGGGACTCGTCTTTCAAATTGTTGTCGACAATTTCCTTCAGATTAGTCAGTGAATCAATGCAGCCGCAGCGTGGACATTTCCCTTGTGCGGCAAGAATTTCCGCGTCACAAACTTCGCAGTTCCGCTTCCACACTTTTTCCGATACGGCCTCAACAGGGGGGCGTTTCTTCGAAATCCGAGCCCGTAATGCGTTCAATGATTCTTTCGCCTGCTGATTGCTGGGATCAATGCGCAGTAAAGTTTGCAGAAACCGAACCGAATCTTCAGCATTTGCCGCCACCCCGGCGCGCCAAAGCAGAGCCTGTTGATTGGCCGGTTCGTACTGCAAAATAACGTCCAGAATGGCCCGCGCAGTTTCCCGCTGGCCTGACCGGACGGCCAACACTGCGTCGCCCAGAGTGTATGCTTTGATCGTCGGCATTAAGCTTCTTTTCAGATTCCTATGTCGAGATTCTATCAATGGGCTACACCAAAACACCTAGGCTTGAAACCTTAGTTCGTGCTACAACTATGCCGTACGCGTTCCATTTGGCCATAGAATGCCATTTGGGCATAGAATAAAAGTGAAATGAAGTTTTGGATCATTCTCATCGCAACTGCCGTCTGCCTTTCTGCTGCCACCATCCAGTTGTACCTGAAAGACGGGTCATTTCAAAAAGTCAAAGAGTATCAAGTTGTGGGAGATCGGGTAAAGTATCTTTCTGCTGAACGGGGCGAATGGGAAGAAATTCCTAAAGATTTAATCGACCTGGAAAAGACCGAAGGAATTGTGAAAGCGGCCCAGCAAGCGGATGCCGCAGATACCAAGGCCGATTTGGATGAGAAAAAGGCCGAGTCCGATGCCCGACGTGAAATTCGGAATCTCCCTGCGGAACCCGGAGTTTACTATGTTGACCCCACTGGTAAAATTGTTCCTTTGAAACTTGCTGAATCGAAAATGGTGACCAATAAGCGGCGGTCCTTGCTTGCGGCACTCTCGCCAATTCCTGTGTTCGCTGGCAAAGCGACAGTAGAAATTGACGGAACCAGCAGCGCTTTTCCGATTTCTGAAGATCGCCCCAACTTTTATTTCCGACTGGCCAAGGAAGAACGAATGGAACTGGTACGGCTAAAACCGAACACCAAAAAAGTGGGTCGGGTGGTACAAAGTCTGGACATTGTTCCAGTGGTGAAAGAGATTCTAACTACTATGGATATTGTAGAAACGTTCCGCAGGCAAGTGGGAGAAGGGTTATATAAAGTTTGGCCTACTGAATCTGCAGAAGCCGGGGAATATGCTTTGGTGGAGTACAGCGAAGGTAAGACCAGCCCCTTAATTTACGATTTCTCGCGCAAGTAGCCACTGGTTGCGAATGCAACAAATTTGGAAATTTTATCCTTCCTTCAACGAACGCTCCACATTTCGGGATATTATAGAATGTACCGTTCTTTCCGGCTGGAGAAGTTTCAAGCGAACGCCTGTTTCCTCTACCTGTCTGATCCGAGTGGCAAGTTAGTTAGTAGTTTTAGGAGATATTTTGAAAAACATTTTTGTAGGTAACCTCGATTTCGGCGCCACCGAAGACTCTTTGCGTTCCCTTTTTGAAGCCCACGGAGCTGTTGAGCGCGTGAGCATTATGACTGATCGCGACACCGGCCGGTCTCGTGGTTTTGCGTTTGTTGAAATGACCAATGCTGACGAAGCCGAACGGGCTATTGCCGCATTGAACGGTGCCAACCTCGGCGGTCGTGCTTTGAACGTTAACGAAGCGCGTCCTAAGACTGCAGGCGGCGGTGGTGGTGGTGGTCGCGGATTTGGCGGCGGCGGCGGCGGTGGCCGTGGTGGAGCTGGCGGCGGCGGTGGCGGTGGTGGTTTTGGCAACCGTTCACGACGCGAACCCCGTTGGTAGTTTTTTACCTACTTTATTTGTAGCTATAACCGTGCAACAAGCCCCCTAGCCGGTGGGCCTGTTGCACGTGTATCCCTATATCCATTCCGTTGGGAGGCACTATGGCGGGACGATCCGGCACCTCGCTTAAAAAGCGACAAAAAGAACTGGCCCGGCAAGATAAGCAGAAAGATAAAGAATCAATGCGAGCACAACGCAAGAATGAAAAACCGGAAAGAGCCCCAGGCTCAGGACCGGAAGTTAGCGAAGTATCAGCCTTGGAATTATTTGAAGACCTGACCAGTTCGTAGCACATTATTAATTTCCAATATGGGTAGCCAACGGCATAGAATGTAATTTCTTCGCCATGGCTACCCTTCTTGTTTCGAATCACAACCGCCTTACCGCCCTTGACGCTTTTCGTGGTGCCACCATGGCTTTCATGGTGCTGGTGAACAACCCCGGCAACGGCGACTTTTCCTACGCCCCACTCA
>JAYWBH010000230.1:0-2040 GCA_043781815.1 Bryobacterales bacterium
TTCGCGAGCCATGTCTATGGGCTTCTGCCCTTTTTCCGACAACGCAGTTGCATCGGCTTCGTGGGCCAACAGCATCCGCACAATCTCTGCATCGCCACTCGCTGCTGCCGCGTGAAGGGCTGTGTAATTGCCATGTTGACGCGCATTCACATCGGCCCCACCAGCCAACAGCTGTGCCACCACTTCCTTGTTCCGACCCGCTGTGGCCGCGTGCAACGGTTGATTGGCCATGGTATTTGCCGATTGATCACGCACATTGGCACCTCTTTCCAGGAGCATTTCCACTGTTCCCAAATGTCCGAAAAAGCAGGCCAGATGCAGCACGGTCCAACCATCGGAAGAATGTTCCACCAAGTGCACTTCGCCGCTGGCCAGCATTTTCTGCAACTGTTTGGTGTTGCCCATGGCCGCTGCGGCATAGCCATCCACTGCCGCGCCAGCAGCAAGCAGCATCTGACTAATGGCCGGTTGCCTCATATAAACGGATAGCATCAGCGGAGCCATTCCAGCCGATCCTCCGCCGTTAAGCAGCGAGGCATCAGCTTGGACAAGCGCAGACGCCGCCGCTACATCGCCTTTTTGAATGGCTTCATGCAGCTGTTGTGCAGTGGTCACAAGAACTACTCCCTTGGGGAAAATCAGGCCGTCGGTTGGAACAATACGGGATCTTTAGTAGAGTCAAAAGCCAAGTGGTTCAAGTAAAAAGCCAGCACATCCCGGTTCAGCTTGTCCTTGAAATTGTCAAAAGTCCGCTTCTGCCAATCGCCCGTCAAATAGGAATTCACGTCTGTCTCTTTGGCGAAAAAACCTTCTTCGTGGGGAATACCCAGAAAGTTTAGAACTTCAATGATAAGGTCCAGATGGCACACCAGAACGGCTTGCCCCAGGTCTGATGCCAGTTCCTGATCCTTTTCAATCAGCCGCCCCCACAACCGCGGCTGAGCCTTGCGCAGCGTTTCTGCATTCAGCTTATTCAGGTGCAAACGTAACTTCATTCTTTCGAAAAGCTGATACGTCTTTAGCTTGCCTAGGGAAATTGATCGCAGCAGTTGCCCGAAGGCCTCTTCGCCAAGGCCTTGGTAAATGTCAGAGAGCTCCATCAAATGAAGAGTAGCATAACAGCGGCCCTTTGATGGAAAGTGCTACATTCTAAAGAGCATGAAAAAGACCAGTAATGTGCCGGAATTGCAGGAAATCTGCCGCACAGTCCGTCGCCACATAGTAACGATGATTACTGAGGCCAAGAGCGGCCATCCAGGTGGATCGCTTTCCGCCGTGGAAATTTTAACCACACTGTTTTTCGATGTCCTGCGACATGATCCAGCCAACCCCACCTGGCCGGAGCGTGACCGGTTCATTCTTTCCAAAGGTCACGCCGCCCCTGTGCTGTATTCAGTGATGGCCGAATGCGGGTACACGCCCATTGAAACATTGAACACGCTGCGTACCATCGGCTCAATTTATCAGGGCCACCCGGATCGCCGTTACATTCCCGCTCTGGAAGCATCCACTGGTTCGCTTGGTGTGGGCTTGAGTCTGGGTCTTGGTATGGCTGAAGCAGCCCGCCTGGATAAAAGTCCAACGCGCGTATTTGTAGTGCTGGGCGATGGCGAAATTCAGGAAGGTCAAATTTGGGAAGCGGCCATGTATGGTGCTTTCCACAAAGTGGACAACATCGTCGCGATTCTGGATTACAACCGCATTCAGTTGGACGGCTGGGTAAAAGACATTATGGAGCTGGAACCGTTGGCCGATAAATGGCGCGCCTTTGGTTGGCACGTAATTGAAGTGGATGGCCATGACGTGGCCAAGCTGCAAGGTGCCTTTGCCGATGCCGCAAGCACCAAGGGCAAGCCCACCATTCTGATGGCCCACACGATTAAGGGCAAGGGTGTATCCTTCATGGAAAACAATCCCAAGTTCCACGGCATGGCACCCACCAAAGAAGAGTTGGCAATGGCGTTGAAGGAGATCGGCTAATGGCTGCGAACGGTAAGTATGAATTAAAGTTAGGAGCAGCCACGCGCGAAGCTTTCGGCA
>JAYWBH010000231.1:0-6389 GCA_043781815.1 Bryobacterales bacterium
GCCTGGGCTGCGGTAGAAAGCAACAAGGCTGTGGCGGTGGCTAAGACAGTATGACTGAGAGTGATAAATTTCATAGCATCTCCAATTTTGAATTTAAGACTAGTGGTACGGGCTAATGGGACGATAGTACCATTACTTTTTAGGGGATACAATCGCGTTCTGAACAAAACGCCCTTGTTTTCTTATGGATGCAATGTGTTATACAAAACGTAATGATAGTGATGGGGGAATGCTACGGAAGTACATCACTTAGGTTTTTCGGAGGGTTGGGGAGTTGGGGTTCATCGAGCAAAATGCAGCCTTTACCCACTGTGTGGTCATACTCAATTTCTCCTTATCCCACCATCCCAAGAACCAAGGGTGCGGCATGGTTGTGCGCTAATATTTTTGAGATGTAAGCCATGTCAATATTTAAGCGCATTCGCAGCGAGTAGTGGTGTTAAGAAATGTTATGGCTTGACTGAGCGGTCGAGTCGGTATCCTTCGCTGCATCGTTAGAATGCTGTGGACACGGCATTTACTTATATCACCAGGTGCTATAGTTGGGTGGTGCGAAGAGTGTTCAAGACTCGTACGTTTTCCAGGTGGAGCCGCAAGGTGTCACTGCCAGATTCAATCCTGTGCTCCGCAGTTGCGGAAATGGCCGCTGGACTAATCGATGCAGAACTGGGCGGCCATCTATACAAGAAGCGAATTCCCATGCCTGGCCGCGGCAAACGGAGCGGAGCAAGAACGATTATTGGCAGCAACCTCGGGCATCAATGGTTCTTCCTGTTCGGTTTTGAGAAAAATGAGCGGGCGACGATTGAGGCCCGCGAGCTTGCGGCGCTACAAAAAATAGCGACTGCGTTGCTCTCCCTTGACGCGCCGTTTCTGGATCGGGCGGTTGTTGAGGGGGAATTAATGGAGATATGTAATGAAGAAAAGCCGCTTACTCAATGAGGTCCACGAGACTGCCCGTGGACTCGCGCGCATTGGCGGGATCGACAAGCATACGATGAGAGACCTGGAAGCGCTGTGCCTGCCACCGGTACTTGAGCTTTCCGCTAAGCAGATCAGGAAAATTCGCGACCGCAGTCAAATGAGTCAAGCCGTGTTTGCCGCCGTCTTGAACACTAGCGTGTCCACCGTACAAAAGTGGGAGATCGGCGAGAAGCGACCGAGCGGCCCATCGCTAAAATTGTTGAATGTGATCGGGCGCAAAGGCGTTGAAATTTTAGCGTAGGAAGTGCATTATACGGCTTCAGAGTGTATTTTGCTTTACCCTGCTCTGTTATAGCCGTCGCCTATTTGTGAAGTACGAAACCTTCTAGCGAAAAATGGGTGGGCCGATGGTGATGCGGAGGATGTTGATTATGTCGATTACCACTAGACAGGAAAAACGACCGATGATGAAAAACCCACCTCACCCAGGAGGCGTAGTTTTACGGCACTGCATCGAGCCTTTGGGTTTGACGATCACAGATGCCGCCACTGCGCTTGGGGTAACGCGAAACACGCTTTCGGAACTTGTAAACGGGAAGCGCGGTATATCTCCCGAAATGGCCGTTAGACTATCCAAGGTTTTTGGAGGGACGGAGGACGGCTGGCTTGTGCAACAAGCTCAATACGACCTATCCCAAGTCCGCCGCGATCACATAAAGCTGAAACGGCTGGAAGTTGCTTAAGCCGTCCAGCAATGGGTAACTTCCGGGACTGGCGAAGCCATTTGGAAGCACTCCAACCTGGAGCATTTCATTCTGTCTTGGATGAACCTAACAAATTTCCTCGATAGTCTCGGTGAAAGCATGAGTGACGGGTGCCATGGACTCCTTGAGTGTATGAGCTACTGAATGAAATTGACGCAGTGTATTATGAAGGTCCATGACTAACCACAAATCAGATCTTCTAATTGAACTCATCAAGATCTTCGTCGACAAATTGCTGATTGCAATAATCCTGGTTGGAGTCGGATACTTTGCAAACCATTCCCTCGAACAATTTAAAGCTGATCAATCCTTCTATGGAGAAATCAATAAAATCAGGGTTCAGCGTATCGCTGACGTATGGGAGGAAGTCTATTCGTTCGAGGACCGCTTCTCTGCTGTTTCTAAGAACAAGGCCGCGATATTGAAGGCATGCATAGACAACAAAAATTGCACTGGTTTGGAGACGCGAATTGCCGAAGCTCAGGCTCCTATGGACATAGAAAAACTAACCAAGGTTGTTCAACTAAACCGTTTTTGGTTAGGAAGCGAGGCAGGAAATGCAATCAGTGCCTATATTGAGGCCGTCGTGATGTACCAAACATCAATGAATGCGTATAAAGTCGACGAGAAATTTCTGAAAGTACAGAAACAGTTGAAAGAAGACGTAGACAAATCTCGTAGAGATGTTGAATCAGTAGTGTGCAAATTCACTCGGTCCTGCAAGTGACGAAATATGTTTCTGAAGTTTCCGCAATGGGTTTCGGTAATCAGCCTTTTTCAGTGACGACAAGATCGTGATAAATATGGTTACGATAAAAAATGTTCACAACATGGCAAATTTGGATTGGTCACAATGCCCTGCAGTCGAGAGTGTGCCGGGAAGACTAAGCGGGGCATGGTTGTTTCGCGATACTCGTATGCCAGTTTCCTCAGTTTTTGAAAACCTCGAATGCGTTCAAGCATTGAGGAAATTATCGAACAGTACGATGTGACGCAAGAACAGATTCAAGCCGTGTTGGAATTTGCCGCCCGCAGCCTCGACGCACCGTTGGCTTCCGTGGCCGCGGCAAACATGTCTGATGCGCATCCTCTTTGACCACAACACACCAAGCGGAGTTGCCAGGTATCTTGCAGGGCATGACATCACCAAGGCCAAGGAGTGTGGATGGGAGCGATTAACGAACGGCGATTTGCTGGCGGCGGCGGAGCAAGCCGCTTTCGATTTGCTTCTTACGGATGACAAGAACATGCGTTACCAGCAGAACCTTTCAGGCCGCAAGATCGCCCTTGTAGTGCTGGGCAATTCGCCTTGGCCTCTTGTTTGGCTCCATCTAGACGAAAACGCCACCGTTGTGAATGCTGCCTCGCCCGTCAGTTTTACCGAGGTTGATATTCCCTTTTCAAGTAGTTTGCCGTCCCACTAAGGGATAGTCGAATTCTGATTAAAACTTCGAATCCAATTTCTGTGAAAGCGATTCAAACGGAATGGGCTCTTCCCAATAGCTCTTACCAAGGTAAGCGATCTAAAAATTTAACCTTAAGTCCGGTCCTGCTCCAAAATCAGACCGCTATCCATCGTTGTGGGCCCACTCATAATCAACGCCTCCCGATCTGGCATAAAGGGCGTCCCTCTGGTGGAAGATTCGCCTGCTACCACTTTGCGGACAATCTCGCTGGACTTCAAATGGAGCTCGCGGACGGTGGGGCGCTTCATGTGTCACAGAATATCACCTTTGACGCCTTTTTCAGCCGCCAAAATTTTGTCCTCAACGGCATGAAACCGAATTGCGTCAATAGCTTATGTGGAACTCGTAAATAATACACGCCCAAGCCTGTATCCCAGCGCAACCAGGGCGGGAAAATGACCCGGTATATGACAACGAAAGCAATTCTTTTCAAGCAGTTATGCAGTGTCTGGCTGATTGTAGCGATGGTTGGCCAGGGCCTTCCCCTGGACGCGAAAAATCGTAAAGGAGATAAACTTCTTAACGAAGGCCGTAAGGTAGAAGCCGGTCGGGACTTTGAAAAAGCCTTAGAACTCTACGAGCAAGCTCTTAAGGAAGATGCCGGGGATGTCTCTTACCAGATTGCCGCTCGTCGGGCGCGCTTTGAATCTTCGCAGATTTATGTGAAAAAAGGTCAGAAGCTGCGTGAAGCGGGGAACCTGGAAGAAGCCCTGCAAATGTTTTCCAAAGCGATTGTGCTTGATCCTTCCTCCACCATTGCCCTCCAGGAACTGCGCCGCACCAAAGCTATGTTGGATGAAGAAGCTGTCAAAGCGGGTAAGCCCAGTGCCTCCACACGCGGACTTACCCCTGCCCAACGTGGGAAGCGCGAATCAGAGGAGCGCATTGCATCGCTGATGCCAGTTCCGGAATTGAAACCGCTGAACCGTGATATTCGTTCGCTGAAAATGAACAACCAAACCGTGCGGGTTATGTTTGAAACCGTGGGTAAGCTGGCTGGTATCAACGTTATTTTCGATCCCGAATATCAGCAGGGTGCCACGCGCAATTACAGTGTGGATTTGGCCAATACAACACTGGAAGAGTCGCTTGAATACTTAAGCCTGATGACGAAGTCCTACTGGAAGCCGCTTTCTTCCAACGCCATTTTTGTTACCAACGATAATATTGCCAAGCGGCGCGACCATGAGGAAAACGTGGTTCGGGTTTTTTATTTGAATAACGTCAATTCCATTCAGGAGTTACAAGAAGCAGTTACAACGGTACGGTCGGCGCTGGAAGTGCGACGTATGTTCACTTACAATCCGCAGAACGCCATTGTAGTTCGCGGAACAGTGGACCAGATGTTACTGGTGGAAAAATTGTTGGCCGATTTGGACAAGCCGAAAGCGGAAATTGTGATTGACGTGATTGTGATGGAAACCGCCACTGGTCGCACGCGCGATTTGATCGCCACGCTGGCCAGTGGGACCACGCCGGGCTTGAACGCAACCATATCTCCAACGCTGGGTGGCATCAATGCTGTTGCCGCCAAAGATGCGGTAACCGGTGCACTTACTTTGCCGAAGCTCAAAAATCTGACCACAAAGGATTTCTCTGTCTCCTTACCCAGCTACCTATTGAGCGCGGTGATGGCAGATCGCAGCACCAGCGTGAAGCAGAGCCCACAAATCAGGATGGCCGATGGCATGAAAGGTTCCCTGCGTGTCGGCGATAAAGTTCCTACAGCGAGTGGCAGTTTCCAGCCGGGCATTGGTTCCGTTGGAATCAGCCCATTGGTGAACACCCAGTTCCAGATGATTGAAGTGGGTGTAAACGTGGACATCACACCGCGCGTCGTATCGGAAGACGAAGTGTACATGCACGTGGAAATTGAAATTTCTAATGTGAAAGAGCGTATCGACATTGGCGGCATTAAGCAGCCAGTCATTGGGCAGCGTAAAGTGATTGACGATTTACGAGTCAGGGAAGGCGAGATGAGCATCATTGGCGGCCTGGTCCAATATCAGGATAATAAGACCACCAGCGGCGTTCCTGGCCTGATGAATATTCCTGGTCTGCGCCGTTTATTTTCCAGCGAATCCATTGATAAATCGCAGAGCGAACTGGTGATTGCACTGGTTCCGCATATTGTGCGATCGTCCGACATTACGGCGTCTAACCTGAGGGGTGTGGCATCGGGTTTCGATCAGGTTCTGCGCGTCCAACAGACTCCCAGAAAAGACAGCGGGGCTCCTTCGACAATGCCTGCGGCTACGCCAGTTGATTCAGGGACAGCACCGCAGATTCCAGATGGACCCAGAATGAAACCGGCGGCGGCACCAGTGAAGCTTTCCTTCCAACCAAATGGAGTGGTTACAAAAGCCGGATCGCCAATTGTAGTCAGCCTGCATGTGGAAGGGGCCGATGATTTAGCGTCCACTCCAATGAAGATAAAGTACGATCCGAAACGGCTGAAGCTGGATGCCGTCACGCCTGGAGCATTTTTGGGTAGCGATGGCCAACGTCCCAACTTCAAAGAAAACGTCCGCAACGACGATGGCGAAGCAACCATAACTCTGAGCCGTTTGCCAGGCAGCAAGGGGCTAACGGGCACGGGTGCAATTCTGGGCTTAACGTTCACTACACTGATGCCAGGAAACACCACTGTTTCTGTGTTGGAACCGAGTTTGAAAACATCGGAGGATCGGCCTGTGCCGGCAAATTCACCGTCGCTCAATGTGGAGATCCGTTAGAACGGAAACATGAAACGGCGTCGACAACAACAAGGTGGATTCACGCTGGTAGAGATCATTGTGGCCTTCACCATTCTGACTCTGCTCAGCGCCATGGCCGTGCCCCTTGCGCGAGGTAAGGTGCGACGCGACCGGGAACGGGAATTGCGCTATGCGCTGGTTGAAATGCGCAAAGCGATTGATAAATACAAGGATGCAGCGGACCGCGGAGACTTTGGTCAGGTGAAGGCAGATACGCAAGGGTACCCGGAATCGCTGGATGTTTTAGTAGATGGCGTGAAGTTGGCTCAGGGCGATGCGAAGATGAAATTCCTGCGACGCATCCCTAGGGATCCGTTTACTAAATCAACCACGTGGGGGGTACGCAGCATGGAGGACGACCCGAAATCGCCAGGCGGTGGCGGTGCGGGAAAGCATGTGTTCGACGTGTATAGCAAGACCTCGGAGAAAGCCCCAGATGGAACAGCATATGCAGAGTGGTAAACGAATTGTGTCTGGTT
>JAYWBH010000232.1:0-18202 GCA_043781815.1 Bryobacterales bacterium
ATCACCTTTCGGTCGGCCAGATCAAGGCTTTTCAGCCACTCCCTTACAGGTTCCCTGCCGCTTTCGGAACGGTAGAAAACGCGCAGGAAGACGCTTGGAATCTTGGTCCATAAATCAATGTATCTTTTTGGGTACGCGCTGTCAAAACGGCTCTATAGTTTGAATCAATTCGGCCCGAGACTGCTGTATCTGCAAGCATTGCAGTAACGTCATCGCCCGCGCCGCAGAGACAACGAGTGGCGCACGATTACCGCGTCGTGTACCAACAGAGACGATAAAACGCTCATCGTGGACGTAATCCGCATCCGCCACCGTAGCGACGACACCTTGATGTCGAGCGGACCAAGTAGCATATTAGCAGTGATAAACCGATGAATTCTCCCTCGCTTCCAGCAACAATTCTCTACCTTGACCAGTTCGTCATCTCAAATCTGTCGCACGTGCGAAATGGCATTACAAAACCGAACGAGGCATTTTGGGGGGCTGTGAATGACCGGCTCACGCGCCTGATCGCCGCAGGAAAAATAGCCTGTCCCGTGTCCCTGAATCATCAACTGGAATCATCCCTTGCCACCAAATCGTCAGCAGATTTCAAGTCTTCCGCCCTTGCCTTCAGCGGTGGATGGAGTTTTGCCTCATTTCCAGAGGTGTGGATTCATCAACTACAAACGTCCTTCCGCGCGACTTTGGCCAAAGCCCCGTTACGACCCTGGCGATCCCAAGCACCTGCAGTTTTGTTGAGAACCATCCCGTTTAGTCAATATTCGGAAGTGGAGATAGATAATTTGCAAAACCAAAAGAAAAAGGATACTGCCGAAGTGGAGCACTTGTCTAGCAATGTTTTTGCAACAAATGCAGGAAAGAGTATACAAAAATGGCATGATGATGAATTTGCCGTCCGATTGAAAAGGTACGCACCATTTCTTGTTGAAACGGTGCAGGTGAATTTACGGGAAGCGGCACTGCATTTTCTGGAGGGGCCAGCATCACAGTCAGTACCATTTCTTAATACGTCAGCTTGGATGTCTGCGGCGTTTGCGCGAAAATGCGCGGGTGGTCAAAAGAAAGCGTTAGGCTCGATCTTAGCTGATATTCAGTTTATAGCTTGCTTGAGCCCTTATTGTGACGCTATGTTTGTTGATCGTGAGTGCCACGGATTATGGTCTGAAATGTTCAATAGCGCTAGAATAACTTTGCCGACACGGCTGTTCTCACTAGGTGACACAACAGCTTTCATAACATTTCTCGATAACTTGATAGTGGATGAGGACCGTAAACTTCCTACCGATTCACAGTGAAATCTCCCGCGCTAGCGTCGAATGCAAAATCGAACCCCCACCCTCATTGTTTGCGATCATCGGCCATGTACCTTTCAATCAAGGCGACAGCATCGTTGTAGTTGGCGAATAATGCACCTGTAGGGTGACCGGGATTGGCAACCTCAAAGCCGTCTAGTATGTAAGCCCACTTCCGACTTCCCTCGACCATTGCCGACACCAGCATTTCTCGTGTTTGCCCATCATACAGGTGCAGGTGTTTGATGAATTTATCATCGGTAGTTGTGAGGTTTGCTGAAAGAACTTCCAGCCTCACGTAACAGCGATTTGTTGTTGGGTTATAGTGAGTCACCTGTTCTTGTGTGAGGGCAGAGCCAATGAAATTGTTTTCTAAAACTTTTTCCCCGAAGACCGCGCATTTGGACCGCAATTCAAATATTTCTGCGGCTGTTGCCGGGGTATAAGAAAGTGCCTGCCGTTTCTCTGGGGAAGCTTTACTTCTTTCGCATCCCATGAGTAGACTAAGTCCGATCACCGAAAGTAATAGGCGCATGTGGTCCTGGTGCTCTCGGCCCCTCAGTCTCTGGCTTTCCCATCAAGTGCAATCTCAAACGCTGCCCACACGGCATCCGCTTCGCCATCTGAAAAAGTGATGGGTTCGGAACTCGTGCTTTTGAACTCTATTTTTAAACGAGACGGTACACAAACAGCCATTGGACCATTCCCAAGATTGAATACCGGAGAAGCTGCCGGAGTGTATTCGATGTCGGCAATATGGTCAGTATCAATGTAGCGATTATTATTCAACTTGAAAAGAGGCACAATTTCTCCTAATTCGGCGTATCGAGTGTTCGAACGCTTCTCATCAAATTTATCACGATCAAACGGGTAGGGCTTGCGGGATCACAACTACAATTTCGGAAAATACTGTAAAGTCGGCGGCGTTGAACGTGTAGATTCGCTGAATGCCATTTGCTTGCATTGTGGCAACGATTTGTAAATCGTAGATATTCGCGCCAAGAACCGGACGTCGTTGCAGCAGCGTCATCCATCCCGCAACTGCGCTTACAGGGAGCGGCAATAGATGCAAGCCGGGAAAAGTCAGAAGCAACGATAGAACGCTCAAGGCGTCAGCAGCGGACAAAGGCGCAGCGACTCTGCGTGGATTGGTGATGATCGAGTAGAACTCGCATAATATTTGCGACGTGACGTAGAGCGTTACCGAAGCGGCGCGGGCAGAATCAACCAAGGCCCGCGCGGCCACGTGTTGTACGGCGGTCACGTCAATCGAATAAACCAAAACGTTGGCGTCAAGAACGCCGGGTTTAATTGACATCGTCGTAAATATCTTGCCTGTGTAGAGAGCCTATGGTTCCAAGGTGCAAGATGGGCAATTCTGAAGTGAAGCCAGCCTTCCGCTTCACGACAGGCGTTAACGCTTCCGTCAACAGACGACGCGCTATCCCGTCTTCACTAACACCCTGCTGTTGTGCTTGCGTTTTCAGTGCGGCTTCCAGTTCACCGGTTACTTCAATAGTTAGCGTCATGATTTTCTAAATGCTTCTCTTCCAGACTACAAGAACATACTGTCTCTTGTCACGGTTTTCGGAGAACCCAACCTACTCCGTATCACTCGAATCCATGCCATATGATCCAATCGATACCTAGAGAGTGCTCGTATTCCCATTCGCCCGCTTCAACGCTTCTTTAGGGTAAACTCGAAATATGGCACGCCAGTTTGATGTCGTGATTGAACAAGATGAAGAGGGGATGTACGTGGCCTCGGTGCCCCAATTGCCAGGATGCCACACTGATTCAACATCACTGGATGAACTCATGGTAGAGATTCGGGAAGCCATTCAGCTTTGCCTTGAAGTGGAAGGTCAAGAGCCGAATAACTTGGAGTTCATCGGCATTCAACGAGTGACCATCGCGGCATGAGCACGCTCCCGCGCCAGCCGCCCTACTCCGTGTCACTTGAATCCATACCCATCTGATCCAACCGATACCGGAACGCATTACGTGTCAGCCCCAACAGCCTTGCCGCTTGACTTTTATTCCCATTCGCCCGCTTCAACGCTTCCTTAATCAATTGCTGCTCATACTGATCCAACGTCATGCCCTCTGGCAAAAAGCTGTTCGATAATTCTGCATGATGGCGCGATGCTGGGGCCATATCCAGGCGGATCTCTGCAGCGGTCAGCTCCGCGCCTTCGGCCATCACAATGCTCCGCTCGAGAACATTTTCCAGTTCCCGAACATTGCCCGGCCAGTTGTAATCCATTAGCTTCGCTACCGCTGTGCGTGAAATGGTTTTCACTGGACTTTCCAGCTCCTTGCCTAACTTCGTAACGAAGAATTCCGCTAGCACCGGAATGTCTTCCTTGCGATCCCGTAGCGGCGGAATGTTGATGGGCACCACGTTCAACCGGTAGTACAAATCTTCACGAAAGGTGCCTTGTTCTAGCGCCGCACGCAGGTCCACGTTGGTTGCTGCTATCACCCGCACGTCAATTTTCATGGTCTTATTGGAACCTAGCCGTTCAAATTCACGCTCCTGCAAAATACGGAGCAACTTCACCTGAATGGCCGGTGGAACGTCGCCGATTTCGTCCAGAAACACCGTGCCTGTGTCGGCCTGTTCAAACTTGCCGGGCTTGGTTTGGTTGGCGCCAGTGAATGCGCCCTTTTCATAGCCGAACAGCTCACTCTCCATCAGATTTTCTGGAATGGAAGTGCAGTTGATTTTCACGAACGGCTTGTCTTTCCGCGGCGACTGTTGATGAATCGCCCTGGCAATGCGATCTTTGCCGACCCCACTTTCCCCCGCCAACAAAACCGTCGCCCGCGTGGGAGCAACACGCATCACCGTGGAAAATATTTCCTGCATCGGTTGGCTGCTACCAATGATGTTGTCCAATTGAAAGCGTTGGCCCAGTTCTTCCCGCAGCTTTCGATTTTCTGCGCGCAGGTTGCGCAGTTCCAGAGATTTGTTGACCACCGCAATCAAATGATCCAGCGAAAACGGCTTCAACAAAAAATCGTTAGCACCAATCTTCATCGCCTCAACAGCGTTTTCCACGGTACCGAACGCGGTCATCAACACAACAGGAATGTGCGCATATTGCTGGCGCACTTGGCGTAGGAATTCAATGCCATCCATGCCCGGCAAACGCAGATCAGTGAGGATCAGGTCAGCATGGTCAATGAGTTTCAATCCCTGCTCCGCAGAACCGGCCTGTTCCACTTCAAAGCCGGAGGAACGCAGTTGCAGCTCCATCACACGTCGTAGCTTTTCTTCGTCTTCAACTATTAGAATTCGTTGTTTCATCGTTCTCTCATCGGGGTGTTCATCAGGCAGGAGCTTTCACCGGCAGTACGATGCGGAAAATACTTCCCTTGCCCGGTTCACTTTCCACCAGGATTTTGCCGCCATGCTCATCAATCACTTTCGATACAATTGCCAAACCAAGTCCCACCCCATCGGCCTTGGTAGTGAAGAACGGATTGAAAATATTTTCGCGATTCTGTGGATCAATCCCCGAGCCGCGATCAATCACGGAAATCTCCGCTTGGCGATTATCTTCCAGCAAACGCGTCTTAACGGTCACAGCACTTCCCGCCGCAGACGCTTGCGCGGCATTCATCACCAGGTTGTACACCACGCGTTCCATCCATTCGCCATCCATTTCAAGAAGCGGAATTTCAGGCGAGTAGTTCTTATATATAGATACGTCGGGACGGGGAGCCGTATGTTCGTACTGGGAAATGGCCCGGTCCAAAGTGTCGGCCAGGGAAACCGGTGTGCGTCGCAAAGGCAGCGGGCGAGCAAATTCCAGGAAGCGGGTGATCAGCGAATTGGCGCGGTCCACTTCGGTTTGAATGAAGCCAGCCATCTCCGCAGTCACTTCGCTTTCCGAACCCGTAAGCGATTTCCGCAACATTTCCGATGACGCGCGAATGGTGCCTAAAGGGTTACGAAGTTCATGGGCCAAGCCAGCGGTCAGTTGCCCAAGGGCAGCCAATCTATCGGAACGTCGGACGGCTGCTTCGGCTTCCTGCAGACTACGATTCGCTACTTCCAACTGCCCTGCAACCAGGCGGGCGTTTCGGGCACCTTCCCGATTCGTCTCAGCCAGAATGTAGGTTAAATAACCAGCCACCGGAAGGAAGCAGAACCGCAAGGCGAGTTCATTCCAGGCCACGGCGTGGAATGAAAAATCAATAAAAAAGAGGAAAGATAAGTAGGTTACACATGCGGCCAGAGTGACAGCGGAAGTACCCACCCAACCCAGCCGAGTAGCAGCGGCGATCACCGGCACCAACATGATGGGATAGTAATTGCTATTGATTCCGTCGGTATAACCAATCAGAAAATAGCCCAACAGAATCTTCACCACAATACTTGTGATCACCCCGGGCATGGCAGCAAACCAGGGAATACGCGCTTCGATCAATTGAAAGGCAGCGAACAGGGCAATAAAGACCAGCGCCGGAATATTATCAGAAGGGGTGGCCCAAGCCATCAGCCCAAATAGCGCAAGCCAAACAAGTTCATCCCGCCGGACCATCCAAACACTGGGCGGCTGCACGGACTGACTGGGTTGTTCCACATCTGCCATGTTAGCGCGAGGTGATGGCAGGGGTGAAGGTTTGCACGGCGAAAACATCTAGGAAATTCATTTGGCAACAGCTCCTTGGGTTGTCCTATTTGCTCACCGATTTACGCTACTTCAATTAAGATCAATTTATGCCAAATCATCGACCCAAGTGTTATTCCCATTTTTCCAGCCTGATCATCGGCAACCTGCTCTTGTTCGCCCAACCGATGTATAGCCAAAACGGAATCAGCGTTGGCGATCCAAAGGTTTTCGACAACCGCTCTTTGACGTTGATGCTTGATACTCTCAATCAACAACTACAGTCGATGCAGGTTATCGACCAAACCAAATTGGCCGCAGCTCTAGGAAACACGCAAGGCTTCCAGACTCAGGAAACGTTGCGAGCATTTACCGCTCAGGCTTCAATCCCATTCAAAGTCCCCGGTAACCCAGATGCTCCAGCAGGCACAACGCCACCCTCCGTATCGGTTCCGAATTTAGCACCAATTCCCTGGAACATGGGTGACTCCGCAGCCGGATTGCCCACTGGGATTACATCGCAGACGTTTGGTCAAAGTGCCGGAGACACCCTTAGCGATCAGGTGAATCTTACCTACCAGATCTTCAACATAAGGATGTTACTGGAACGGTCCCTTTCGGATCGGTTGATCAAGGACATTACTGGGCCGGGCAAGCCTCGCCTACAGGCAGTACTTGGGTTCAACGTTTCGCTGGATCCTCCGCGAGATGCTATTGACTCCGCAGCAATTGTTGAAATCACGATTAAGTCTAAGGATGGGCGGGTAAATCTGGTTGGTTTGATGCCGCAAGAGAAAACTTACAACGCTGCCACCCTTAGCACTAAGAGCACCGCATTCGGAATGTCCGCCGCTGCCAAACTTGTCACCGTCGGTTTCAGCGAACGAAGAAAAGGACAGATTTTTTATCTATATCGTGACAATGACACCCTTGCCGTTGAGAACATGTCAAACAATCCAGATCTGACATTTGGCTGGCAGTTTCGTCCAGTACTTGGCCGCCGCTCGGTTGCCTCTGGAATGCGCCAAATGTTTGCCATTGTGTCACTCCCGACTGATAATCTGTCTACAAATTCAGATGGATTAGATTTAGACATTTCTGTCAAGACGCATTGGCGGAAATACTATCGAACCAACCAGACCACAGCAGAAGGCAACAAACTTTGGTTTTGGGATATAGTTGGCCACGTCGCAGGTCTGGGGTTTCCGCAGGCGTTCCCGCCGTCCAAGGTGGATAAAAAAGATTTTGTTCCCGCCCTCCACGTGTTCTCTACAAAGGAATACTCAGACGATCTATCACCTCGGGTTCACAATGTCTATTGGACTTGGCTTGATAAAAAGAACATGCTGTTTTCCCTTGAAGGGGAGAACTTTTTTAAGGATACGCGCGTGGCGTTTGGCGGTCGAATCTTCGACAGCCCGGCCACCGGTCTCTCTATAAAGTCAGACCAGGCTATGGATATTCTCGTCAGTTCGGAAAATGGTGGTTCGCTAGTCATAGGAGATGGCGTAATTCTTGGTCGGTATGGACCAGCACAGCCGATTCAATTGACTCCTACGGCGACACCAATTCCGGCAACTCGTACAAAGGAAAATGAGCCCGACCTGAATCCAACGTGTCAGTCAGACGGCAGCAAATTCCAATTGGTAATTGACAAAACTAGTCAGGACCCCACATTGGAAGGGTTCTATTCGCTCCAAGTGACCCTGGCAAGAGGGGATAAAAAGCATCTTTGCATTGGCGATTTACCACTAAGGGCAGATCGCAAAACAACGATGAAGGCACTCAGCACCTTTATTCCACTTCCACTCCTTGACCCAATATTGGCCATCAATGAAACTCTGATTTCTGGACCATATACTTACGCTGCGTCGGAAGATAATATCGTGTTGGACAAGGACAATAATAATAAAAAGGTGTCGTCTCAATGGAGAGTCATCCTCAGCGTTGTTGTCTCGGTCGACGCTGTCAAGTCTCTTTCAGGACTATTGACCGTGCGCTACCCATTCCTTGGCAATGGCCTGTTTGCATCCCGCCGCATATATGATCCAGATAAAACAATTATAGTGTCCCGTCTCAACGACGTTAAGGATGTAACAACCATACTCGCGCTTAAAAATAATGACCCTGCCGGATGGCTTCATCCCGTCGACAAAAAGTGGCAAGCCATGCTAACCACCGGTCCAATTGTTTTGTCCGACAAATGCACAATTTCCACAACCCTTAATGCTTCTCCAAATACTTTTTGCAGAGCAAGCGAAGATGTCGCAATACTTACCGTCAACAATAAAGACTTGATGACAGGAAATCGACTACTGCTTACAAACCCTTGTGACGGAGTACTGTTTGCCCAAATTCCTCCCTTAAAAGAAGAGCCAACGCCTGCGCGGAAACCGATTGAAGTGAATCAATTCGATTCCGTAAGGGTCAAATTTGAGGCACTGGATCTGAAACCAACCGATGCGCCTTTGAACACGATTACTTCCGCTACGGCAGATGGCTCTGCAATGGAATTTCAATCCGTCAAAGATGGCATTGAAGTATTGATCAAACGAACGCTATCGAAGAAGCCCGGCAACTTAGATATTTTCTTCAAGAACGCGAAAAGTGAAGTTGTTGCAAAAGGGACCGTCATCATCAAATGCACAGAATGCTCACTAAATGAAAAAAAGGAGAATTAAAAAATGGCACCCAAGAAATTAACCAAAGGCGAAGTAATGAAGGCAAAAGTACAAGACATCCACGCCGAACTGTTCAAAGATATTCAATCCGTCGTCAGCAAACACGGTTTAAAAGCCAATGTTACCCGTCTGGCATTGGCAATTCAATCGGATTGCTTACCGCCTTGCCAAATGAAAACGCATATCATCCGTGATGCAAACGGACGCAACGTCAGCATCACAGATTGTATTTGCTAAATGAAACGGGGCGCTTGCCTGTAAAAGTTAGCGCCCAAATTGTTATTCAAAATATTGTCTCCCCAGCCAGTTGAGTATTATTTCGTAACTTGCATTTAAGCCAAGTTGATCCCGCCTCATAGAAGCACACCCAACCCCCGGCGCGAGTATGCGAGAATAAAGCCTTAACCTCCAAAAGTGTATTAGTCCCCATGATTCAAGGAAACTCTCCCGATATGACTCCCGTGGAAGCAACTGGCTCCGCTGAAGAGCCCTCGTTCGCCGCCATTTTGTCGGAGTTCGAACACCAGCAGAAGGCGCAAGCCCCGGCTGCACCTGAAGCTAAATCCGAAGCGATTAAAGGAACGGTGGTGTCTATCAAAGACGACAACATCATTCTGGACATTGGCCGGAAAACTGAAGGTGCGCTGCCGCTCAACCTGTACCAGGAAGCTGGAGGCGATGTGGCCAAGATCGGCGATGTCATCGAAGTGAGCGCTGGCGGCATTAATGAGCTGGGCTATTTCGCGCTGACCACTTTGAAGATTATCCGCGCCAAAGATTGGAGTGTCCTCGAAGCTGCTTTCGCCGAAAAGCGCAACATCGTTGGCAAGATCACGGGCATCGTGAAAGGTGGACTCACCGTGGATATCGGTAGTCGCGCGTTTCTGCCGGCCAGCCGCAGTGGCGTTCGCGATCAAGCGGAATTCGTGAAGATGCTGGGGCAGGAAATTACCTGTCGCATCACCAAGCTGGATACCGAAAAAGAAGATGTGGTAGTGGACCGTCGCGCCATTCTGGAAGAAGAAGCCGCTGAAGCCAAGAAAGCCGCCTTTGAACGAATGAAGGAAGGCGATGTGGTGGAAGCCACTGTTCGCAGCATGACCGAGTTCGGAGCCTTTTTGGATCTGGGCGGTGTCGATGGTTTGTTGCACATCACCGACATGAGCTGGCAGCGTATTGGCAAGCCGGTGGAAGTAGTGAACATTGGCGACAAAGTTCAAGTTAAGATTCTGAAAATCAACCCCAACACGCGGAAAATTTCGTTGGGACTGAAGCAGTTGATCCCCGATCCGTGGACCACTACGCTAGGCCGCTTGACAGTGGGCGCCCGCATCACCGGCAAAGTAGTTCGCCTGGCTGATTTTGGTGCCTTTGTGGAACTGGAACCGGGCGTGGACGGGCTGATTCACATTTCAGAAATGTCGTGGACCAAGAAGGTTCGCGCTGCTTCCGACTTATTGAAAGTTGGCGAGATGGTGGAAGTGGTTGTACTTGGAATCAAGGAAGAAGACAAGCGCATTTCCCTGGGCTTGAAGCAGGCGTTGGGCGACCCATGGGCTGACGTCCCGGCCAAGTATCCAGAGGGCACCATTGTTGACGCAACCATCACCAGCATGCAGAAGTTCGGTGCGTTTGCTGATTTGGGCGAAGGCATTGAAGGGATGATTCACATTGGCGACATCAGCAATGAGAAGCGCCTGGATCATCCTAAAGATGTATTGAGCGTGGGCCAAGTGGTGAAGGCGAAAGTATTGAAGTTGGACAATGCCGAACGGAAAATTCGCCTGGGTCTGAAACAGTTGGAACCAACCCGCGCCGATGAATATATTGCCGAACACAAAGCTGGCGACAAGGTAACCGGTCGTGTGGTGGATGCTTCGCCAACGCGGGCCAAGATTGAACTGGGTGACGGTGTGATGGGCGATTGCAAACTCACTCCTGCCGTGCCGGTTGAGGAAAAGAAAGTGGAAGCTGGTCCGGTGGACATTACATCACTTTCTGCTATGCTGAAATCGCGTTGGAAGGAAGGCAAGGGAGCGCCGGAAGTGAAGGGCGACCCCAATGCATTACGTTCCGGTCAAATCCGTAATTTTAGAATCACAGGAATTGATTTGGAAAAGAAAAAGATCGAGCTCGAACTGGCCTAATACCCGCAAGCCGGAAAAGAAAGGGCGCAGAGTGGAACTCCCACTGTGCGCCCTTATTGTTTTTACCATCGTTAGATTTTTCGGATTTTGATGGCTCGGAACCAGGCTTCGTCATTGTGATTTTGCAACGAAATTGGACATTGCTTCTTGGGTTGTTTGGTGAGAAATGCATAGATAGGCGACGTCTTCCCCCAGCGCTTTTCCAGACCTGCGGCAATGGAAGGATCGTCCAGGGAAGCGTCCACAACCTTTTCCCCGTTCAACCAATGTTCAATATGATTCCCTTTCACAACCAGCCGTGATTGATTGAATTCACCAACTGGTTTGATGACGCGTTTAGTACGCGGGATCATGCTGTAGAGCGAGCCTGATTGGTACAGTGCACCGCGACGAGCATCGGGGTGTTTATCGTCATCAATGGTCTGATACTCAAAGCCCACCACGTAGGTTTGCCCGTCGTTTGCACCTTGCATCGCGCTGGTTCGTGTAGGCAGTTTTCCTTGCATAGATGAGTTCAGAGCATCTTCAAATTTCTTGGATTTCTTGATTACTTCTGTTGAGAGTGGAACGAATTCCTGAATGCGGTACTTCAGCCCACTGTTGCCACCGGAGGATATTTTCCATTCGAACTGCAATTCGAAATCGGTGTATTTGCCCATGCTGACAAGGTCTTCACGGTAATGGGGCTTGGGACGGGCTTTGAGGCAGCCGTCTTCAATGGTCCAGGAATCACCAGCAGGAGTGAGTTTGGACGTGTCCAACCAGTTCTTCATGGTCTTGCCATCGAACAGAAGTTTCCAGCCAGCTTTCTTTTCAGCAGGGGTCAGCGAGTTTTGCGCTAGGCACAGAGTGGCGGTGAGGAGAAGGAGTGCGAATTTCATTGGATGGAGTGATTATAGCGGCTTTAAGTGGGGGATAATATTTCAGAAGAGAAGATGAAGAAGAGACCAAATCAACCGATACGCATGGAAGAACCAACCATGAAGCTTCTGAGCGATAATCGAACCAAATTGATGTTTCCTGAGATGTCGGAAAATCCTTGGCTGACAAGGAGCCGGAAGACCGCCACTACGCGACGTATGTGCGGCTTGACTGCTCTTGAGTTGTGCGCTGGTGCCGGAGGTCAGGCTTTGGGGTTTGAACAAGCAGGAATTGAGCATGCGGGCTTGGTTGAGATCGATAAGAATGCATGTGCAACGTTGCGCTTGAACCGTCCTGGGTGGAAGGTAATTGAACAAGATTTAAATGCTTTTGATGGCTCGGATTTTATTGGGGTTGACATTCTGTCTGGTGGATTGCCTTGTCCACCATTTTCGGTGGCTGGCAAGCAACTTGGGATTAAAGATGAACGCAATTTGTTCCCGGTGATGATTCGGCTGGTAGACCAGATCCGTCCCAAAGCTGTGATGATTGAAAACGTTCGCGGAATTCTGGATGCCGTCTTCGTTGACTACCGCTTGTACATTCGGGACCAACTGAAAAAGCTAGGCTACAAGACGGGTTGGAAGCTAATGAACGCATCCGAATTTGGCGTCCCGCAACTTCGCCCGAGAGTTGTGTTCATTGGGCTGCGGGATCAGTATGCCGATACTTTTTCCTGGCCCGAAAGCAATGGCTTCGCCCCTCCCACAGTGGGTGAGGCGTTGTATTCTCTGATGGCAGCGAATGGCTGGAACGGTGTTGAGGAATGGGCGGAGTTAGCCAATGAAATTGCTCCGACCCTTGTCGGCGGATCACACAAACACGGCGGTCCCGATCTTGGTCCTACGAGAGCTAGAAAAGCCTGGGCCACATTGGGAGTGGACGGATTGGGCATTTGGGATGCAGCCCCCAATGCGGATTTCAAAGGCATGCCAAGGCTCACCGTTCGGATGGCGGCGCGCATTCAAGGCTTCCCCGATGAATGGCAATTTTTCGGAAAAAAGACGGCGGCATATAAACAGGTAGGGAACGCGTTTCCGCCACCCTTTGCAAGAGCAGTTGCTGAAAATCTACGGGCCTGTTTGACTTCGTCACGTTTGGTGCGGGTAGCCGGATAAGTGCCCAAAAAACACAACGGTGCCAGAGACAAACTGCGTGAGCATTTCCTTCTAAACATCGGGCGCACCATGGATGGGGATGAGCTTCGGCCAATCGCCAATGGCATTAGTGAATGGGCCAGACGGATCCGGGAACTTCGAGATGAAGAAGGGTATCAAATTCACACTCATAATGACCAGAGCGAACTGAAGCCTGGGCAGTACGTTTTGGTGAGCGCAAAGCCTCTGCCTGCATTTCAACGCGATATTTCCAAAGAAACCAGAGCCCTTGTCTTGGACAGAAATGGATTCACCTGTCAGATGTGCGGTGCTGTGGCAGGGGAACCGCATCCGGGAAATCCGGCACAAAAGACCAGGCTGCACATTGGCCACATCATCGACAAATCGATGGGCGGCAGCGATGAAGCGTCGAACCTAAGAGCGACGTGTTCGGTTTGCAATGAGGGTGCAAAAAACCTAACTCTGGATCGACCTTCGCTTCTAAAACTATTGGTTCAAATACGCCGAGCAACTGGATCGGATCAGTTGGAAGTGTTGCAGTGGTTGATAGGTAAATATCCGACCCAAGCAACCAAGATTGTTTCTAGTTTCTGACTTGCGACGTCCTATCAGCTTTACAATGGGAGTAACCGTTCCCATTGCATGCTTCTATTTTCAGATAACCTTTCGGAAAGCCTTGAGGCCATTCGTTCGCACAAGTTGCGTGCCGCATTAACCATGCTGGGACTCACCATGGGCGTGGCTACGCTGATCACGGTGGTGACCATTGTGGAAGGGGCAAATCTTTATGTAGAACAAAAGATTGCCAACCTGGGAACGAATGTTTTTCGGGTGGCTCGCACTCCCTTTGCCGCTACCGATTTCAACATTATCATCAAGGCTTTAAAGAATCGCAAAATTGAAATGGCCGATGTGGATGCGGTGGCACCTTCCTGCTTGCGATGCAATGCAGTGGGGGCTTCGGCCAGCAGCACAACCCGGGTCCGCTTCAATGAAAAAGAGCTGACCGACATTAACCTTTACGGACACACTGCAAACATGAGCGTGATTGATACGCGCACGGTGGAACAGGGTCGTTACTATACAGAGACTGAGGAGAGTCGTTCTGCCAACGTCTGCCTGCTTGGGTCCATGTTGGTGGAACAATTTTTTCCTGGCACCAACCCGCTGGAGCAAACCGTACGAATCGGCAAAGATGAATTTCGGGTGATTGGCACCTTTGAAAAAATCGGTTCGGTGTTGGGGCAGGATCAGGATAATTTTGTGGTGATCCCCATGCCCACTTACTTGAAGAAACTGGGAATGCATACTGCGGTAACCATGCAGGTGCAAGCCACAGGCGGGGCTAAGATCATGGATGTGGCGATGGATGAAATCCGTTTGGCGCTGCGGGCTCGTCGTCATGTGCGGCCTGGTGCAGATGACGATTTCTTTATGGCCACCAGCGAAACCTACATGTCATTGTGGACCAGTATCAGCGGTTCATTCTTCCTGGTGTTCGTAATGGTGAGTGCCATTTCAGCCATCGTTGGGGGCATTGTCATCATGAATGTGATGCTGGTTTCTGTTACTGAACGTACCAAAGAAATTGGGGTGCGTCGGGCCATGGGAGCAACAGAAAAAGATATTCGTGGGCAGTTTTTAGTGGAGACGGTTATCCAATGTTTACTGGGTGGAATTGTGGGAATCGCACTGGGATTCCTGGCAGCCACCATACTGCGAAACTTCACTTCCTTTCCAGCTTCGGTGCGCACATCGGTGGCTATTGGGGGCATGATGCTGAGTTCGATCATCGGGCTGTTCTTTGGAATCTACCCGGCAATTCGGGCAAGTAAGCTGAATCCGGTGGATGCGCTGAGGGCGGATTAATTTATGACGAGAGATGAAGCTTTTGAAAACGTGTATCTGGCGTTCGATACGCTGAAGGCCAACAAGCTGCGTTCCCGGTTGACTATTTTGGGTATCGTGATTGGGGTGACGTCGGTGATTGCGGTGGCGTCCATCATTGAAGGTCTGAACCGATTCGTGCAGATGAAAGTGGAAGCCTTTGGTCCACGCACATTTTTTGTGGCGCGCATTGCTGGTGGTCCACGCTTTGGGAGTCTGCCAGAGAAGCTTCGCAAACGCAAATTTATTAATTTCGAAGATGCCGAGTATGTTCGGGAAACCTGCCCATCACTGAAAACAGCTACCGCCTTTGTCACCAGGGCCTTCTTCTTTGGCGAGACGAACAGCATCAGTTACGAAAATGAACGGGTGGAACGGATTTTGCTTCGTGGTGTGGAACCGGAATACGCCGATGCGCTGCCGCAGTTTTCAGCAGCGATTGGGCGCTTCATTTCAGCCTACGATCAGGAGCATGCGCGTCCAGTAGTGGTGCTGGGAAATGACATTGCCAGTTCGCTATTTCCTTCCACTGAACCTGTCGGAAAAATTGTGAGGCTCAACGGCAAACTGTACGAAGTGATCGGTGTGTTGGAAAAGGATTCAGGAGCGTTTGGCGGCCCTGGAATTGATCAATTCGCAGTTATCCCGTTGAGCGATTTCCGCAAGAATTATCCCAACTCAAAAGAGGTGGCCATCGCTTTTATTGTGGATAAGAATTCCACCGTGGAACAGGGTAAGGATGAAGTGACCCAGGCCATGCGGCGGCGTCGTAGAGTTCCAACAATGGCTGAGGATGATTTCGAGTTGATCTCACCGGACTTCATCAGTGCTCTATGGAAGCAACTCACCGGAGCACTGGTGATTCTTACTGGCGTGATCAGTTCCATTGGTCTATTGGTTGGCGGTATTGGCGTGATGAACATCATGCTGATTTCGGTGACGGAGCGGACGGCTGAAATCGGCATTCGGAAAGCGGTGGGTGCGCGCAAGAGCGACATCCGCCTGCAATTTCTGATCGAGGCAGTAGTTTTGACGTTGATCGGCGGGATTCTTGGTATTGTATGGGGAGGGCTGATTGCCTTTGTGGTTCGCACGCTGGCGCCTTCCGTTCCCGCTACCTTGTCTTTGACGTGGGTAGTTTTGGGAGTGGCAATTTCCACGGGTGTTGGTTTGTTCTTCGGCTACTACCCGGCCAACAAGGCCGCGCAGTTAGATCCGATTGTCTGTTTACGGTACGAATAAAAAATGATTCCAAAACGTTACTTACTGAAGTTAGAGAACCGGGAAATGCAGTTGGGCGACCGCCCTCTTTTGGTTGGCGTGTTGAACGTCACACCCGATTCGTTCTCCGATGGTGGAAAGTATCAAGACCCGGACCACGCCTTTGCCCATGCTTTCGAGCTGGAGGAAGCCGGAGCAGACATCATCGACATTGGTGCGGAATCGACGCGTCCTGGTGCGCCTCGCATATCGGAAGCGGAGGAGTTACGTCGGCTGGTTCCGGTGCTGAAACGGTTGCGAAACAAGTTGAGTGTCCCGGTGATGGTGGATACTTACAAAGCGGGCGTGGCGGAAAAAGCCATTGAACACGGTGCGGAATTTATTAACGATCCGAGTGGGCTGACCCTGGATCCGGATCTGGCCAGAGTGGTGGCGCAGCGTGATGTGGCGCTGATCATCAATCATATGCGCGGCACTCCCGATAGCTGGGCGAAGCTCCCGCCAATGCAAGATCCAATGGGCGGAGTTCTGTTTGATTTGAGTGCTTCGGTGAGCCGGGCGATGAAAGCCGGGGTGGACCGCAAGCGTATTTTTGTTGATCCTGGTTTGGGATTCGGCAAGCGCAAGGAACAGAACTTCACGTTGATTGCAGATTTAGAAAGGATGATTGAACTGGATGTGCCGATTATGGTTGGGCCATCGCGTAAATCATTTCTGGGTGTTTTTGATCCGAAGGTTCCAGACTTTGCCACGGCCGCGGCGGTTGCTGGTTGTGTTCTTAATGGAGCACACATGATCCGCGTGCATGATGTGGCGGCGATGCGGACGGTGGTGGAGATTTCGAACGCAATTCTGCATTCGGCAACAGAGATAGTTCGGCCTGAGGTAGTGATGCCTCGCAACCGGGATCGCAGACCAGACCGCTAACACTTCCTCCCATCCGGTTGCCGCCCAGCAACCTACCTGACTTATAGGCTCACTTTTCAGCTCCCCAGCTTAGAAGCGATCCGGGTTATTCATGTTTTGCGGTCCGATCTATCGATGTAATGTGACTCGAAAATCCGAGTGCTGCCCTGGCAGGCTTGTATGGACGAGTAAGTTACTTGCGCGCGCTTCACTTACTCTCGGTTTGAGGTTAGCATGTGTGGTTGGATTTTCGGGGTGGGAGTGGGGTAGGTGGAGGGGTGTTTTTGGCGTGGGATGAGTGGGTTAGGGGTTATTTTGATTGGATGTGAATGATGTATTGAATTTAGCAAATACACAGCTTGGCTTGCTTTGATTACAATCGAGACAGGTCGAAACTCTAGACCTTCCATTGGGGATATCTCCCAGGATCTTTTTTCGACAATGATAGGACCTGCTTAAGCGCTTGACTAAAGTTGGCACAGCCCGATAGGCTGAAAGGGTCGTCCTAGAGTTGAAGGAGCATTCATGACCATAGAAATTCACAACACTGAACTGGTGTCTATACTTCAGCAGCGTCTTAGGACTGGGCGTTTCGCGAGCGTTGAAGAAATGCTGCTGGAGACTTTCAAGGGAACACCTTCTTTGACTGAAGTCTCAATCGAAGATCGAAAAGCAAAAGCCTTTGAGGCTGCGTCACGTATTCGTGAGCTCCGCAAGGGGGTTACCCTCGAGCGACCTGAAGGAATGTCTCTTCGGGATTTCGCGCATATTGGGCATCGTTACTAATGACTGGGTTCGTCGCCGATGTTTCAGCGTGCATGCCGTGGTGTTGCGAAGACGAGGCAACCACTGAATCCGAACTGCTTTTGCTACGTGCGGCAAACCTTGAAGTGCTCCATGTTCCATCTCTTTGGCCTTGGGAAATGATGAACGCACTTGCGGTGGCTGTACGGCGTCAACGGGTCAGGCCAGAACAAGCGGATAAGTTTTTCGAACTTCTTTCGAATTTTGATTTCCGCATCGCGGAATCACCGGCAGTTGCAGATATGCCTAGACTGAGCGCACTTGCTGCCCATCACAAACTTACATCTTATGACGCAGCCTATCTGGACCTTGCTCTGCGGCTTGGGCTGCCACTTGCAACACTCGACGGTGCTCTGAAGAGAGCCGCTCTGGCAGAAGGAGTTGGCGTGTTGGGATCAAAGTCGCTCTAGCCGCATTTACGATGGCAAGAAAGTGAGTATGTTCGCCGCCGTCTGAAGATGCGGCAAGCTGATTCGTTTTTTTGAACGCTTCGGATTAAAACATTCGTATCAACGAGAACCCGCACTACCAACGATCCGGGTACATACTTTCGCGACGGATGGCATCATCTGAAAGTGCAACAGTGTCGGGAAAGCTATC
>JAYWBH010000233.1:0-2016 GCA_043781815.1 Bryobacterales bacterium
GTAGGAAATGCAGCGGCGCGAATCCACTTCATGCGATGGCCCAGCGCCGTTCACCGGAACAATCGCATCGGTCGGGCAAGCTTCAATGCAGCGGGTGCAAGTGCCGCAACGGTCTGGCGCAGGCATTGCCGCAGATTCCAGTTCCAGCGACAAAAGAATTTCGCCCAGAAAAAACCAGGACCCTTGTTGCTGATTGATCAGACAAGTGTTCTTCCCCAGCCATCCAATGCCAGCATGCTTGGCTAGCGCCCTTTCCTGCAGGGGAGCTGTATCCACGCATACTTTATATTCGCAAGGGGTGTCAGCGATAATTCGTTGGGCTAAAACGGTGAGACGCTCTTTCATGGTCAAGTGATAATCGCGAGACCAGGCGTAGCGGGAAATCCACCCGTTGTCCGTATTCTCTGCGGCAGTGGAATATGGTTCGGCGGTGTTGTACAGTTTGCCGACTACCAAAACTGATTTCGCCGATGGAAGCAGCAACCGCACGTCGCGCCGCATTTCCGCGCGATGATCCGTTAAGTAGCGCATCTCTCCGGCCAGCCCACGGGCGGCCCAATCTATATAGTGATTCGATTCTGCAACCGGCCCGGCAGCGGCTATGCCTGCCAATTCAAAGCCACAGTCCTGGGCCATTGCAATCAGTTGGTGGGCCGTCATCTCATAAAATATCGGCTTGAAGAGTCACCGTGGCGGAAACGTCTACCAATCCTGGTTGGACCGGGGTAGCGGTGGTTGGGGCCAGCGCCGCAACGGAGAAATTACGAATGGAAACAGTGCCACTTTCCTCCACAGCCGTTATGTTTCCCAGCCGCATTCCTAGCGCGGAAGCAATCGCCTCGGCCTTGGTTCTGGCCAAAAGAGCGGCCTTCTTTAGAGCCTCAACTCTGGAAGGGCCAGGGTCGCTGAGCCCGAAAGTTAACGACCCGACGTTGGTGGCACCAGCTTGAATCGCCGTATCAATCACTTTCGCAGCTAACAGAATATTGGTCAAAGTCACTTCAACGGTGTTTTGGGCAGTGTAAGTCGTCACCTGGACATTGCCATTGGTGCGGGTCACCGGATACACAGAATATCCCGTGGACTTGATGGCTTCAGGAGCATTCCCCACCACCTGACGCAATTGAGTAAGGACGTTGGTCATCAAGACAGCATTGCGATCAGCCGCTTCCTGAGCCGTGCTGGCCGAGTTGACGACACTTGCGGTCAACTTGACCTGATCTGGACGCACAGAAATAATGGCATCGCCAGAAGCTCGCACGTAAGGTCGAGTCTGCCCCATCAGCGACGTGGAAAACAAAATAAGTACCAGTGAGAAGCGAGTCATAATTTTCTCCTAGCCTTATCATCCCGCAAAAGGTTTAAGGACGCACCTGATGTTTAGGGGGATGCGGAGGGACATTTCCATTAACTAATTTCCCATGGCTAGGCCGATGGTTAGAAGATGCCCCTCTGACTCAATCACTGGTATTATTTTGGAAGGAGCCCAGACGTGAACCGGGAGCAAGTTATAGCCACGTTGCGCGAACATGAACCGGAGTTAAAAGCTGCCGGAGTGCTCAGTCTGTCCTTGTTCGGATCATCCGCGCGAAATGAGGCCGACCCTGCCGATGTTGATATGGCGGTTCGCCTGGACGAGAGTTTTTCAAGCGGCGGCTTCGATTATTTCTATCAACTGGAACAGCTTCAAAAGCGCTTATCCTTGCTGCTTGGCTGCAAGGTCGATGTGGTGCCGGAACCAGTGCGCAAAGCGAGTTTCCAATTTGCGATAGATAGAGATCGCGCCGTTGCCTTCTAGCAAAGTTCACTGCCGGTTACAGGACATCATAGACAGCGCTCAGGCAACCTGCACATGATCCCTGTCTCACAAGCATCGAATGGCGAGGAATATTTCTGCTCACTTACGGTCACAATGTGACTGGCAGCCCTTGACCAAAGGCTTGGTCGCATAGTACGCTCATGACTTCATGATCATTCCGGCGAATAGTTCGTCTACTCTTTTATTGCTTGTTTTTT
>JAYWBH010000234.1:0-2015 GCA_043781815.1 Bryobacterales bacterium
CGCACCAGAATGCGGGAAAACTCCATGCAGTATAATTTTAACGTGACGGAAACAGACCGCCAATTACTCCAAGATCAAGGGTACCTTATCCTGCGCGGATTGATTCAGCCCGCATTCCTTGCTGAGCTGCGGGAACGAACGGAAGAATTACTCGCGCTGGAAGGTTCCAACGCTGGATCTGAATTCAAAAAAGAACCCGGCGCCATTCGGCTGGCAAATCTGGTGGACAAGGGTGAAGTATTTGAACGAGTGGTCTCGCATCCCGTTGTACTGGAGGCCATGGCTGCCTTGCTGGGTCAGAACTTTAAGCTGAGTAGCTTAAATTACCGCTCCACGAATCCACACTCTACAGAAGCCCAGCCGCTGCATTCCGATACCGGTGCGATTGCCGATGAACATGGTTACTGGGTGGCAAATTCTGTGTGGTTGCTGGATGATTTTACAGTTGACAACGGGGCCACCCGGTTTGTTGCCGGTACGCACAAGTTGGCTCAATTGCCTGAAAATCCGCAAGAACCGCATGTCGACGAACAACTATTAATCGGCAAGGCGGGGGATGTGGCTATTATGAATGCCCACATGTGGCATGGGGGAACGGCCAACCGCACAGCATTTCCACGGAGGGCATTGCATGGCTTTTACACGCGCTTCGATAAGCCGCAGCAGCAGTATCAAAAACAACTTTTACGAGCGGAAACTATCGTCAGACTGTCCCCTGAGTTGCGCAAGATTTTGGCGCTGGATGACCCTTTGAACGACACGCTGAGTTCCGCACAAACCGGCATGAGTGGCTTTCTTAAGTAGCCTTGCCCCACTGCAGTACTTGCAAGATAAATTGATCACGACGGGCTTTCACAGCGTCGGCACTTTTCACGGACCAATCGTAAAATCCCTTGCCAGTTTTCACGCCTAAATTTCCTTGGGCAACCAAATCGTGCAGCATTTGTGGCGCGCGCTTCTCACTATTCAGGTCAGTGGCGACGTAATCTACAATGCTCTTGGACATGTCCAAGCCCACCATATCCTGATGCTCAAAAATGCCATACATGGGGAGGCGCAGTCCAAAGCCGGTACGGGCAGCTAAATCGACATCCTCCACACTGGCAATGCCTTCCTGAACAATGTGGATGGCCTCGCGGACAAGAGCCATTTGCAGCCGGTTGCCCAGTTGCCCTGGCGTATCGCGCTTGACGATCACAGGAACTTTACCGCAAAGAATGAGTAGTTGTCGCACCTCTTCGGCAATGGCTGGATCTGTGTTTGCGCCACGCACAATTTCCACCAGCGGCATGAGATGTGGTGGATTCCAAAAGTGCGTGGTCATGGTGCGTTCCGGGTGTTGGCATTTTGAGGCGATGGCAGTAATGCTGAGCCCTGAAGTGTTGGTGGCCAGCACAGTTGTGGGCTTGGCAATCGCATCTAAGCGGGCGAACAAATCTTGCTTGAACGCCATATTTTCCGGAGCCGATTCAACTACCAGATCGACGTTGGGAATCAGAGAATCGAAGTCATCGGAAATAGCCAGCAGGTTCTTCGCCTTCTGGGCTCGGACGGGATCCAAAAGGCCATGGGATTCCAAAAGTTCCAGTTGGGCAATGGCTTTTGTGAGTCCTTCAGCTGCGCTTTTAGCAGTGCGGCTAAGGATGGTGGTTTGCACGCCACCGTAAGCCAAAGTTCCGGCGATTCCTGGGCCCATCATGCCAGTGCCAATGACTGCTGCGGATTGGAATCGGCTCATTATTTCAACTCAATGGTCAGCGTGCGATAAGGCTTTGTGCCAAGGTTGGTCAACACTGGAGCGTCCTCGCCTTTGTCGTGCCAGATCACCTCACCGGGCTTTCGGGTGCGAACCGTTTTTTCGCCGGTGGCGGAATCCTTACGTTCATATTTGCAATCGTCGAGGAACACAATTACCTGATCGGTAGGGCGGATATAACGTTCCCGAGGTGCTCCGGGGTTGTAGGTAACTTCAGAGATTTTCACCTTTGTATTTTCCAGCTTGACGGATGTGGGCG
>JAYWBH010000235.1:0-2012 GCA_043781815.1 Bryobacterales bacterium
TTCCGCTCCGGGCATGCTCAAAGCAATTTGCCGAAATTGAGCGATTGTCATATTCCTCTTAAGTCTACTCTGCCAAAATGGATTATGAATGTCTGCCGCTGTTTGTGCGTCGCAATGGCGATTCTGCTCTGTTCCATCCATCCAATTTGCGCGCAGGAAGCAACTGAATCTTCGTATCGTGATCGCATTTGGATTTCCGGGCAGATGAATTGGATCAGCCAATTGCACGGAGAATTTCCGGCGAAGTACAGCGGGACAAATAGTCTGGTGTCGCATGGGGAAAACATTACTTCCCGCGTGTTCACGCTGTTTACAGGATTTCAAATTACGAAGAATACGGAAGTGTTTTTCGATATGGAAACGGCTGGCGGCGGGGGCATTAGCACCGCCTTGGGATTGGCCGGGTTCACCAATTTAGATGTAGTGCGCAACCCGACATTGGGTTCCACGCCCTATATTGCGCGTTACATGGTGCGACAGACTATTCCACTGAGTCAGGAGATGACCGATGCAACCAGAGGGCCGTTTGCGATCAGTAAGAAAGTGCCTGTGCGACGCATTGAAATCCGCGCGGGCAAGTTTGGCACTGCTGATTATTTTGATGCCAACGCCATTGGTACCGATAGCCACTTACAGTTCATGAATTGGACCGTGGATAACAACGGTGGCTACGATTACGCTGCCGATACACGGGGATATTCCAATGGCGTGTTGATTGAATATTGGGATAACGATTGGACACTGCGTTTCGGGGAAATGCTGATGCCTATGGTGGCCAACGGACTGAAGCTGGACTGGAACCCGACACGGGCCAGAGCAGAAAATGTGGAGTTGGAACGTCGGCACAAGTGGTTGAAAGATCGCAACGGAACAATCAGACTGCTAACATATTTCAACCATGCGAATATGGGCGACTATCGGCAAGCCATCGCCCAAACTACTGCACTGAGTATTCCTGATGTGACGGGCACTCGTAAGCAAGGTCGGTTGAAATATGGGTTTGGCGCGAACTTGGAACAGGAGCTGACGGAGAACCTTCGTGTGTTTGGAAGGTGGGGCTGGAATGAAGGCAGGTATGAATCATTCGCCTATACGGAAGTGAACCAAACGGTTCTTGGTGGAGGGGACTTTAAAGGGCAACCTTGGCATCGTAAGAAAGATAGAGTGGGTGCGGCCATTGTTTCCAATGCGATCTCCGGTGATCATCGGCGCTACTTAGCCAATGGCGGATTAGGATTTCTACTGGGCGATGGTGGGTTGCGTTATGGCAGGGAGAACATCATAGAAATCTATTACAATTTCCACATTGCTCGGGGAGCCTTTATGGCAGTGGATCTGCAAAAAATCTGGAACCCCGGTTATAACCAGGATCGCGGTCCGGTGCTGGTTCCGTCTATCCGGCTGCATTTTGAAATTGATAAGCAATCCTGGTTAGGTAAAACGGAATAACATAGAAATGATTCGCCCAAAACCCATTGAAGTTCCTGAACTGCCGCCCAACAACAACACCTATTCGCAAGCAGTGCAGTTGGGCGATCTGCTCTTCGTCTCAGGCCAATTAGGAGTGGACCCTTGCACAAAAAACCTTGTCGCTGGAGGGATGAAAGCTGAGACGCAGCAGGCAATCGACAACATTGCGACGATTCTTAAAGCGACAGGATCTGGATTAGATCAGGTGGCCAAAGTGACCATCTTCATCACAGACTTTTCATTGCTTGGAGAGATGAATGAAGTGTACGCCAAACGATTCCCAAATCGACCGGCGAAAACTACGGTAGAGATAGGTCGGCTAGATAAAGATGCATTGATAGAGATAGACGTAATTGCAGGCAGGGATCCTGCCACGCTTTGCTAGAATGGAAAGTTGCATCGCAAGTCTTATACTCGCAAGGGATGCTGGAGGGATGAACTTTAAGCCATGATCGCTGCCATTTTTCGATACCTCAGCTACGCTTTCAATTTAGCAATCGCAGGCGCGATGCTGGCGCTGGGTTTGATTTCAAAACTCAGTT
>JAYWBH010000236.1:0-2012 GCA_043781815.1 Bryobacterales bacterium
CTTGAACTTAGATCCACCGCGCTCTATTTGGCGAAACCCGGCGTTGACCGTGCGCTGCTAATTCAGCGAGTGCACGAAGTAAAGCCTCATTTCAGCGTGGCGCAGATCGAAACGGCGATCGCAGAACTGGAGAGGAAAAGTTACATACTAGGCGGCGATGCCGTATCCACGGCCTCAAACTAACTTTTCCAGTTGTCAGTCCGCCAATCGCTTCTCCATCCTAATTTGGCATTTGGGGGCATGTATATTGCGCTCGTATCGCAAAAACGGGGTGCCTCGCGCACTTCAGAGTAAGGTAAAATCGAGGCTGGAGAAGTGAACTCATGACGATTACTGTTGATATCGGACCTGAGGTTGAGGCTGAGCTTACCCGCAGAGCGGCTGCTAACGGGAGTCTGGTCGAAGCCTACGCCGCAAGCCTTCTCGAAGAAGCGGTTCGCATTCCGGCGCAGTACCATCGGCTGAGTGAGGATCGAATCGAGAATGCCTTGCGCGAAATGGCCCAATTCTCACACAAAATACCAGCCCTGCCCGAATCGTCTTTTACCAGGGAGTCACTCTATCAGGATCACGATTGATTGAATTTCTTCCGGACACCCGCGCGGTGCATGATCGCTGGCGAGGCTTACTGGAAGAGCACGGAGTAAAGGGTGTCCAGGTCCACGATGCCCGGCTGGCCGCTGGAATGTACATTCATAACATTACCCAATTGCTCACCTTCAACGTTCGGGACTTTCAGCGGTTTACAGGACTCCGGGCCATTCATCCCGCTGAAGTAGTCCGTCAGGCGTAACGCTGTTGACCCTTATCCGTTGCACTAATTTAAGACGAACCAATGGAATTCCGCATAGCTGACACATTCTCCGATAGTCTGACCAAACTCACCAGCGAAGAGCAGAAAGCGGTTAAAACCACTGCCTTCGACCTGCAACTGAATCCCGCACAACCTGGACTTCAATTCCACAAATTAGATAGGTCGAAAGACCAGCGCTTTTGGTCAGTGCGGGTTAGTGCGGACATCCGCATGATTGTTCACCGGTCGGACATCAACTTACTGCTGTGCTACGTCGACCATCATGACCGAGCATATCAGTGGGCGGAACGCCGCAAACTGGAAACCCATCCCAAAACCGGTGCAGCACAACTTGTGGAAGTGCGGGAAACGGTTGTGGAAATCAAGATCCCCAGATACGTGGAAACCGCTGCGCCCAAACCCCGCCTGTTTGAGCATATCTCTGATAGTGAACTGCAAAGCTACGGAGTGCCACCGGAATGGATGGATGATGTTCGCGCTGCCACAGAAGATTCGCTGTTCACGCTGGCCGAGCATATTCCAGCAGAGGCGGCTGAGGCGCTACTTGACTTGGCCACCGGGTCGAAACCGAAGCCCACTCCCATTGCTCCAGTGGCGAATCCCTTTGAACATCCCGATGCGTTGCGGCGGTTCCGTGTGATGAGCAATGTTGAGGAACTGGCCCGCGCACTCGATTATCCATGGGAAAAGTGGACGGTGTTTCTTCATCCCTCGCAGCAACAGTTGGTGGAGCGGGCTTTTGCAGGACCGGCACGAGTTTCGGGTAGCGCGGGAACTGGTAAGACCATTGTGGCCTTGCACCGGGCTGCGTTTTTGGCGAGAGAGAATCCGGGTGCCCGCGTGTTGTTGACCACGTTTTCCGACACGTTGGCAAGCACGTTGCATACAAAACTGCGCCGGTTGATCAGCAATGAACCTAAGTTGGGAGAACGGCTGGAAGTCCATTCTATGAACGCCATTGGCCGACGGTTGCATGAGGTGCATTTTGGGCGTGCCGCGTTTGCATCAAGCGAAGTAGTAGATGGATTGTTGGCCGCAGCGGTGGATGCAGCGGGTGGCAGCAAGTTCTCGACTCGTTTTCTGCGAATGGAGTGGGAACAAATTGTGGACGCCTGGCATTTAAATTCGTGGGAGGAGTACCGCGATGTTAGTCGGTTGGGGCGGAAGACGCGGCTTTCGGAACCGCAACGGGCGGGGC
>JAYWBH010000237.1:0-6359 GCA_043781815.1 Bryobacterales bacterium
GATTGAACTGAAAGTCTTGTGGAAATCGATGGAGCGTACGTTGAAAGATGGCTTGGCGCAGACGGCTGAGTATCTGGATCGAGTGGGTTTGGCAGAAGGACATCTGATGATTTTTGATCGCAGTGAGGCAAAGACTTGGGATGAAAAAGTGTTCCGAGGCGAGGAAGAAGTCGGTGGGCGCAAGATATCGGTGTGGGGGATGTAACTTGGGTCGTATTCAATTGATCCGCAGTTCACCAGAATAAGCTAGCCTGACTAGATCATGAAAAGCTTCCCAATGTGGCTCAGTACACTAGTACACTAGCCTTCGTCGGTACCGCTTTCGCTCAGGACCCGGCGCAAATGATTGCCGCCATTGAAAGCCCGCAACCGCCCAATCGTCAGATAAGGCTTCGCTAACCATACGGCAAATCATGGGTCGTTACAGCGTTCCAGGTGTCAGCATTGGTGTTATTCGCGATTTCAAAATTCATTGGGCCAAATCATATGGCGTGGCCGATGTGGAAGCCGGTACCCCCGCAACCAACGACACAATGTATCAGGCTGCATCGATCCATCGATCAGTAAACCGGTGGCTGCCATGGCGTCGCTCAAAGCGATTCAGGATGGGAAATTCGGGCTGGATCATACCTGTTCAGAACCCCAGCCTGGCCAGCAAAATGGTGGCGTCGTTATGTGGAGCGAATGGAACAGTTCGGATCACTTGTAGTCTGATTTATCGATCCCGAGAGACTTGATTCGCGAGGTCAACGTGGCTGGATTGATACCGAGTAGATCTGCGGCTCCGCCTTTGCCCGAAATGCGCGAGCTAGCTTGCCGCAACGCCGCGATGACGTTGGCTCGTTCCCGATTGCGCCACTCCTGTTCGGAGATCACGGCGTCCGTTGGAACCAGGGGTACTGGGGCAGACGTCTTCCGGCTGCTGGGCGCTTTGCCGGATTCGGGAAGGTCCAATGTAAGCTTCCCACCTCTTGAGACGATAACCGCACGTTCGACGACGTTCTGCAATTCCCGCACGTTGCCCGGCCAGTCGTATTGTTGGGCGCGTTCGATTTCGCGATTCGGAACACTCGGTGGCGTGACGTGAAACCGCAGGCAGGCTTGGCGCACAAAATGCGCGATCAATGTGGGGATGTCCTCGCGCCGGTCACGCAACGGCGGCACTTCCATGGGGAAGACGCCTAGCCGATAGTAGAGATCCAAGCGAAAACGGCCTTCATCCACTTCTTTGCGCAAGTCACGATTGGTCGCCGCGACCACGCGGACATTCACGCGACGTGTAGCTTCATCTCCAACACGTTCAAATTCGCCTTCCTGTAAAACACGCAGCAGCTTGGATTGCAGATCCAAAGGAATCTCGCCCACTTCGTCCAGGAATAAGGTTCCGCCGTCGGCAAGTTGAAAACGCCCAATGCGATCCCGCACTGCGCCCGTGAACGAGCCTCGCACATGGCCGAAGAATTCGCTCTCAAACAGCTCGTGTGGAATCGAACCGCAGTTCACTTTCACTAACGGCTTTCGTGATCGTGCGCTGCGCTGGTGAATGGCCCTCGCCACCAGTTCCTTGCCGCTGCCGCTCTCACCAAGAACCAGGACGTTGGCATCCGTAGTCGCTACCATCTCCACTTGATGAAGAACTCGCTCGAGCGCAGGACTGCTGCCCAGGATCTCCCCGAACGCGCCAGCGGAAGCCACTTCCTCACGCAAGTAGTCCCGCTCGAGTTCCAACTCGCGACGGAGCGACTCGTTGTCTTCAAACGCACGTGCGTTGGCGATCGCGACAGCGGCGGCACTGGCCATGGTCCTCAGCCATTGGAAGCAGTCGTCGTCGACAGGTGTGCGGCGAAATACGGCCAACACTCCCAGCGGTTCGCCGCGAAAGGCCAGCGCGTGCCCCGCAAAACTCACCAACCCCTCTTCTTGGGCCCAGCCTGGGTACCGTACCCATTGATGGTCCTCTGCCAAGCGCGGAATCCGGATGGACTTGCCCGTGGTCGCGATGTGCGCGATCTTCAAATTGCTGGGTGAGAGCGGAATGCGATGGAACGCTCCGTTGATCCGCGTCCAATCAACCCCCTCAGAAAGCGAGGTACCGTCGCTTGCTCGCAAATGCAACGCGGGCTCGGCATTTGGGTCCCCCAAGCAGCAGACGGGACACGCCTCGTCGGGCTCGCGCAACCACAACCTCGCCAGCGCTACCCCAGGTTGCCGTGCCACGGCGTCGATGATCGATTTCAAGACAGCGGCGAGGGATCGTTCTTCCGCGATAGCAAGGATGATGTTGGGAAGCGGTTCCAGGTCCACGGCCCAATCATACCTGAAACTTCACGGATCGAGTCATGACATCTCACGACTCTTGATTTCCCAAGACACACACTAGTAAAGCAATATTATTAGTTTCAATTACTTACGGAGAACTCTATATTGGCCACGCCCGTGCACTTCTATATGCATCGCAAACATTGCGAAACAAAGAGAGACCAAAACAATGCAAAGAATCACCGCTGTGAACCCCGCCGAAACCACCGGCAAGACCAAGCAGTTGCTGGACGGCGTCCAGGCAAAGCTGGGTATGACCCCGAACATGATGAAGACGATGGCCGCCGCGCCGGTCGTTCTGGATGCCTACCTCGGCTTTGGCGCAGCCTTGGGAGCCGGCCACTTGGACGCCAAGTTCCGCGAACAGATCTCGCTCGCAGTCGCCCAGGCGAACTCTTGCGAGTATTGCCTCTCGGCGCATACGGCCATCGGCAAAATGGTGGGCCTTAAGCCGGAAGAAATCGCCGCCAGCCGGGAAGCTCATTCGGCTGATGCCAAACACCAGGCGGGTTTGCAGTTCGTGCAAGCGCTGGTGGTGCAACGCGGCGTCGTGTCGGATCAAGCGGTGGCTCAAGTGAAAGCAGCAGGCTTCAGCGAAGGCGATATCGCTGAGATCGTGGCGAACGTGGCGGTCAACATCTTCACCAACTACTTCAACCACGTGGCGCGCACTGACGTGGACTTTCCTCGCGTCGCCGTGGCGATGGAAACAACCGCTGCTGCGTAGCGGAAAGGACACTTTCATGACGACACCACAAACTCACTACCGCACGGCCATTGTCCAAGGCCTACAGATCGCCTACCGGGAGGCGGGCGATCCGAGCAGCCCCAAGCTGGTTCTACTCCACGGCTTTCCGGCGTCCTCACACCAATACCGGGATCTGATCCCGGCACTGGCCACCGGCTTCCATGTGATCGCCCCCGACTATCCAGGATTCGGCAACAGTGACATGCCCGATCCGGCAGGTTTCGCTTACACCTTCGACAAGCTGGCTGAGGTGACCGAGCTATTTCTCAAGGATCGCGGATTCGATCACTACGGTCTGTTCGTTCAAGACTACGGCGGCCCGGTGGGTTTCCGAATTGTGGGGCGCAACCCGCAAGCGCTTGACTGGCTGATCATTCAGAATACCAACGCCTACGAAATCGGTTTCACCAAAGCGTGGGATGGCTTTCGCGGAGCGCTATGGAAGAATCGCAGCGCCGAAACGGAAGCTCCGCTGGCTGCATTTCTGGAAGAGGACGCTATTAAGGGGATCTATCTCTTTGGTGCGAAGAACCCGGACTTAATCAGCCCGGACAATTGGAAGTCAGATTCTGGCTTCATGCAACGTCCTCACGCGCGCCGCGTGCAACTGGATCTGTTCTACGACTACCGCACCAACGTGGAGCTGTATCCGAAGTGGCAATCGTTCTTGAAAGCGCAGCAACCGAAGACGATCATCTTCTGGGGTCAGGATGATATCTTCTTCACTCCTGAAGGCGGCGAAGCTTTTCTGCAAGACTTACCCAACGCCGAAATGCATCGTCTGGCGGCCGGCCACTTTGCGGTGGAGGATTCCTTGCAAGTCATCGCCGACGGCATGCATCGTTTCTACCGGGATAAAGTGGTGGGCAGGTGACCACTCCAACCGTAATCGCCCCGCCCTTCACGCTGGAAAGCGCGACCCGCAAAGTGCAAATGGCCGAAGATGCCTGGAACTCGCGTGATCCGGAACGAGTCTCCCTGGCGTACAGCGTCGATTCCGAATGGCGCAATCGGGCGGAGTTCATTCGCGGGCGCGAGCAGATCAAGGCGTTTCTATTGCGGAAGTGGGCCAAGGAACGCGATTATCGTCTGAAGAAAACGCTCTGGGCCTTCGGCGAAAATCGCATCGCCGTGAGTTTTGAATATGAATGGCACGATGCAGATGGCCAGTGGCATCGTTCCTACGGCAACGAACTATGGGAGTTCGACGAGGCTGGTTTGATGCGGCGGCGGCTGGCCAGTATCAACGATGCCGAGATCACGGAAGTCGAACGTCGGGTGTTGTAGCGGAGGTGAATCATGTATGTGAAAGAGATCTGGCGCTATCCGGTGAAGTCGATGGCCGGGGAGCGCCTGGATCGGGCGGAAGTCACTCCGCTCGGTATCGGCGGTGATCGCCAAGTGTTGGTAGTGAATTCACAAGGGCGTGTGGTGACTGCGCGCTCCCACCCGGCATTGCTGGGGCACAAGGCTACGTTGGCTGACAACGGCGTGCCGCAAGTAGACGGTCGGCTTTGGACGGACCCGCGTGTTCTGGCTGATGTCCGCAAGATCGCCGGGCCCGGTGCGGAACTGATCCACGATGAGACGGCAGACCGATTCGATGTTTTGCCGCTCCTGGTGGCGACCGATGGGGCGATTGCGGCGTTCGGCAGAGATGGCCGTCGGCTGCGGCCCAACTTGGTGATCGGAGGCGTCGAAGGTCTTGGCGAGCGTCAGTGGCCGGGCCGCAAGCTGCGCATTGGTGAAGTCATCATCGACATCGATAGCCTGCGTGGACGTTGTGTGATGACAACCTATGATCCCGATACGCTGGCGCAAGATTCCACGGTATTGAAAGACATCGTGAAACGCTTCGCAGGAAAGCTCGCACTCAACTGCGCCGTTGAACAAGGCGGCATGATTGAACTGAATCAGAAGGTGGAGTTGTTGTGAAGAGGATGGACCACCGCCAGCGCGAGCGACTGCGACGACGATACCGCCCGGACCCGGTGCGTGTGCTCCTGATAGGCGAGTCCCCACCTGCCTCAGGACGGTTCTTTTATCGCAGTGACTCCGGACTCTATCGCGCCATGCGGGAGGCGTTCCAGTTTACCGATCCGTCGACCTCTGACGAATCGTTTCTGGCGACATTTCGCGACTCGGGTTGCTACTTCGTGGATCTGTGTCCAGAGCCCGTGGATCGCCTGGACACTAAATCGCGGCGAACGGCCTGCGCAGACAGCGAGGCATCTTTATCCAAAACGATTGCCCGTCTGCATCCTGTGATGATTGTTACGGTAGTGCGCTCCATTGAAGGCATTGTGATTCAAGCCGCCGCACGCGTTCATTGGAATGGCGCGATGATTCATCTGCCTTACCCAGGCCGCTGGGCTCGCCTGCGTCGCACGTTCGTAGAAACGCTGGCACCCATCGTCGCCCGTCTGATATCGACTCAGCCCAACCCACCGCATCCATAACGACAAGGTGCGCGGGGCAGGAGCGTGGGTCGGACCCCTGGAGTATCATAAAGGAATTGGTAGCTGTTCGCAGAACGGCTACCGCAAAATTTAAGATACAAGGATTCACCCCCCATGCGCTTCGTATTGTTCCTAACAATCGTCAATTTGCTGCCTGCCGCAGAGATCACCTTCCATAAAGATGTTGTGCCGGTTCTCCAAAAGCGATGCCATAGTTGCCATCGTGCTGGTGAGGCCGCGCCGATGTCTTTGATTACTTACAAAGAGGCTCGCCCATACGCCGCCGCCATTCGTGAGGCCGTGCAATCTGGAAAGATGCCACCTTGGCACGCTGATCCGCATGCTGGTAAGTTCAGCAATGAACGTCGATTGACGCAACCGGAAAAAGATACCCTGATAGCATGGAGCCGAACCGGAGCAAAGGAAGGCCATGTGAAGGATGCTCCGCCACCCGTAACTTTTGCCGACGGTTTCGCGATGGGCAAACCGGATGTGGTAATCGACATGGGTGCAAGCTATACAGTTCCGGCCAAGGGGACGATTGATTACGTTTACTTCGTGGTTCCTTCCGGGTTCACAGAAGATAAATGGGTGGAAAAGATTGAGGCAAGACCGGGCGCACGCAGCGTTGTCCATCACATTGTAGTGGAGAGTCGCCCTCCAGGGTCACCCTTGTTGAAAGATGCAAAATTTGGTGTCCCCTATTTTCCGGTGAAGAGAGATCGTCCTCGAAATCCAGATACGGGCGCCGGTGTGGCGGAAGGTCTGGATCAGGGTGGAGTGGAAGTGATCGCCACTTATGTTCCTGGTGGAGATCCCTATGTGACCCGCCC
>JAYWBH010000238.1:0-6349 GCA_043781815.1 Bryobacterales bacterium
ATTGCGAGAAAACTCGCTGGTCTGGCCGAAGCGCAACCGAATCTCCCCAAATGCACAATTGCAAGCCAAGTGGGGACATGCTGGTCTGGCCCAAGCAACAGAACTCTCCCCCAATGCACAATTACTCTCAGCGAGTGGCTAGACCAGCGTGTCCCCTCTTGGCGTCATTCCCGCAAATCCCAGTCACGACTTTGCCCTCACCGCGAGTCCAAACGTATTTTGCAATACTATCTATACGAGGTGTGACTTCTTGGGTCTGAAAGTTGCGATGTTCAGCTTGGCATTGGCTGGCGTGTGTTGGGGGCAAGGGTACGAAATCCAGGTCTACGGATCAGAAACCGTGGAACCGAAGAAAACTATGGTGGAGTTGCATACCAACTTTACCTTTCAAGGTTCCAAGGAAAGCACCAACGGCGTTTACCCCACACACCACATGCTTAATGAAACGCTGGAAATAACCCATGGGCTGAATGATTGGAGCGAAATTGGCTTCTACTATTTTTCAAGTTATGTTCCTTCTGCCGGCTATAAACCGGTAGGCGTTCACATCCGCCCGCGCTTTCGGATTCCAGAATCCTGGAAATGGCCAGTCGGGGTCAGCCTGTCCCAGGAGATTGGCTACATCTCTAAAAAGTTCACCGAAGACCCGTGGGATTACGAACTTCGCCCCATCATCGACAAAAAGGTTGGCCGCTATTACGCCTCGTTCAACCCGACGCTGGTTCGATCCATAAAAGGGTTGAACACCAAGAAAGGCTTCGAGTTTTCACCCAACTTTAAGGTGTCCGGCGAGCTGACCAAAAAAGTGGCGCTGGGGCTGGAATATTACGGCAACTACGGCCCCATCACCGGATTCGACCGTTTGCGAGACCAGCAACAGCAGTTTATTCCCACTCTGGACATCGATCTCGGACCAAATTGGGAATTCAATGCCGGTGTGGGATGGGGTGTGACGCAGGCAACGGATCACTTGATAGTGAAGTTTATTATTGGCTATCGATTCGGGTTCTGAAACGAAAGTACGAAAGATACACCCACGTACGGGTGGGTTTCCAATAATAAAGATATTTTAATGTTTAGAGGCTGAAGCGCTTCTTCTCCGTATTTCCTGTCTATGGGATTTCATAGCGATGAGCAACTACCCATTGCTTGCAAGTCCTAAGCCCTCGCTATTTCGGGTTATATTATCCTGAAATTTGTAGACCCTCGTCTTTCTAGTGCCACAGTACTATAGCTTGCGATAACCGTTTCTTTCCTTTGACATCGGCTGTGTTACTCTATGGTTAATTTCCTGTAGAAGCTCCATTTCCTGGTACTGAATGTGGATCTGGGTATTTCGACGGGAAAGCCCTTTGGCCGCAAGGTTGCATAGGGTTAAAGAAGTGGAGCCTTACAGCCGTTAAGAACGGAGTGGGCAATTTTCAAGAAAACTGTTCAGAACTTGGATAGAAAATTCTGGAGTCGCGGATTAAGCTTATCAGGCTGGGTCCGTTGGGAGAGGGAAAGGTATGATGCTATTTAGGAATGCAGTGAAGCGCGCAAGCGCTCTTTCGCTTGCCCTGCTTTTGAGCACGGCAAGTCTTATTTACGGTCAGGAAAACACCGGACGCGTTGATGGAACCGTCGTTGATAGCACTGGTGCTGTACTTCCAGGTGCTAACGTCAAAGCGTCCTCCCCTGGTCTTCCTCGGGATATCGAAACTGTTAGCGATGGCGCTGGCACATTCACTTTCCCTGGTTTGACACCGGGAGTCTACGCAATCACAATCAGCAAGGTTGGTTTCACCACCTCCAAGCTACAGAATGTTCAGGTTCTATTAGGATCGAAAATTTCTCTATCGCCCAAGTTGAGCGTCGGATCAGTGTCGCAAACCATTGAAGTTACCGAAACGTCGATATCACTCGATGTAACCAGCAGCCGCACCTCCACCAACATTACTTCGGAAGTCGTCAGCCAGTTGCCTCGTTCGCGCAATTTTAATAGCTTGCTACAACTCGCTCCCGGCGTTCGCCTTGAAGCCAAATCCGGTACAGCGGGTGTCGGCGGCGTATCCGTAGATGGTGCCAGCGGCTCAGAAAACGTATTCGTTATCGATGGCGTTGAAGTCAGTGATACTTTGAATGGATCATTGGGCCGTAACTTCAATATCCCCTTCGAATTTCTTGCTGAAATTCAAGTGAAAAGTGGTGGTTTTGAAGCCGAATACGGTGGCGCCAACGGCGGCGTAGTTAATCTCGCCACTAAGAGCGGCACCAACGCCTACCACGGCGAAGCTGTCTATCAATTCACTTCCAGCCAGTTCAATCCCCGTCCTCGTGGCTTTTGGCAGGGTTCACCCCTCAGCGCTGACGTGGCCGATTTCTTTGCTCCTACAAAAGACAATTATCGCAACCAATACCCCGGCGTGACACTCGGTGGGCCGATGATCAAGAATCGCCTCTACTTCTTCGGCGGCTACATGCCCGAATTGACCGTCACCGACCGCACCAATCGCTACGATTCTGTAAAGCAGACTGTAGCAGTCAACCGTGCTCTCGGTACTCGTCAATACCGCCAGGAAGTTGCTCAGCATTACTCCTTGATGCGTGTTGACTATTCGGCAACCTCCAAACTCCAGATCAACACTTCCTGGACTTGGTCACCGATTAAGGTTAACGGCGCTCTGCCCACAACGGACATCCGCCGACAACCGCCAACAAACGACCTTTCCGTAACCGGTGGTTATTCTCCGTCGAACGCCTACACCGCTTCGGCAACTTACGCTGTTACCCCGAAGTTCTTTGTTAGCGCTCGTTACGGCTACAAGTACCTCAACAACAAGGCCACCAACTACGGATTGCCAGGCATTCCGTTCTACACCTACAACACAGCCTCAGCAGCATCGCAGACGCCTGTCGACCCAGCTTTTGCTGGCTCTAACGGCTTCTCCAGCTCGACGTCAACTCTCGCAACAGCCCGTGACATCACCACCCGTAACAATGTCTACCTCGACGGAACCACGCTCTTCAAATTCAAGGGGCAACATTCCCTGAAGTTTGGCTACTCAGTGAATCGTCAAGCAAACGACGTCGCTACCGATTTCACCAACGGCCGCTTCCTCATCAACTGGGGCGATACCTACAATCGTGGTAGCGTTACAGGTCGTACTGGCACCTATGGCTACTACACCTGGGAAGATGGCGTTCGCCTCAACTCCGCTGTAACAGCTCGTAACCAGGGCTTTTATGTGCAGGATAGCTGGCGTGTCCACCGCAATGTAACATTGAACCTTGGCATACGCCTCGAAAACGAATTCCTGCCTCCTTACAAGAAGGAACAGGGTGGTGTCAAAATTGCCAATCCAGTTGTTTTCGGCTGGGGTGACAAGATTGCTCCCCGCCTCGGTGCAGCATGGGATATCAAGGGCGATGGCAAGTGGAAGTTGAGCGGTGGTTACTCCTCCGTGTTCGACACCATGAAGCTTAACCTCGCTCGTGGCTCCTTCGGCGGCGAATTCTGGGTCACCCACGTTTACGAATTGAACAATCCGGCTGTCACTACTTTGTCCAAAACCAACCCTGGGGCACTTGGCAAAGAAATCCTCAACTACGATAACCGCACAATTCCAATCAATTCTCAAGGCGTTATCGACGGCAACGATCCAAACTTGAAGCCATATCAAACCCGTGAATACCACGCCACTCTTGATCATCAATTAACCACTCGTATGGTGGCAGGTGTCCGTTTTGCTCGCCGTACCCTCGTCAACTCGATCGACGATATCGGTGTTCTCGACGCCGAAGACAACGAAGTCTACTTGATCGGCAATCCTGGTCAAGGTCTCACTCGTGACACGAAGTCGGTATATGGCGCAAAGACGCCGAACGGCAAGGAATTCCTGGTGCCTCAAGCTACCCGCGAATACACCTCAGTTGAATTCAGCGTTCGTGGCCGGGTGACCAATCACTTGCTCTTGAACGCCTCCTACAGTTGGAGCCGCCTCTACGGCAATTATGCTGGATTGGCAAATTCCGATGAAAACGGCCGTTCCAATCCCAATAATGATCGCGCTTTTGACTTGCCTTTCTATTATTTTGATTCAACCGGCAGCCAGAAGAACGTATATGGCCTTTTGGCCACTGATCGTCCTCACACCTTGAAGATGTACCTTGGCTACGATCTTAAATCCAAAGTCGGTACAACCTTCGTGGGCATGACACAAAATGCCTGGAGCGGCACGCCGCTCTCAACCACGGTAATTTACCAGTCTGCTCCGACCTATCCTTTCGGTCGTGGTGACATGGGCCGTACTCCATTCCTGACCCAGACCGACGTGAACATCTCACACGCGATCTCGCTCAGCGAGCGTTACACCCTTAAACTGGAAGCCAACGCCATCAACTTATTAAATCAGGCAGCTGCTACAAACTTCCAGCAACAACTTAACCGCAACAGCGCAATCACGGCAGCCCAGCTTCCAGTGAATGCGTTCTTCGCCGGCTACAAGCTAAGCGACTTCGTAAATGCGTCCAACTCGGTTCCAGTCGGAAACCCGGGTTGCGCAGGTGCGAAGCCTGCCAACGGCACCTGCGTACTTGGTGCTAAAATCAGCCCGATCTACAATCGCCCGATCGCCTTCCAGGCACCGCGCGAACTGCGGCTCGGTCTACGCCTGATTTTTTAGGCAACGTCCCAATCAAACAAACGAGCCTCCTGCAAGGGAGGCTCGTTCCATTTATACTCCCCCATCCTCCTCCCCCAAGGGGGACAGCCTTCGATAAAAGCTTGGCTTAAGACATCGTGTCGCTGCACGAACCACACGAGGAAATTTTCGACGTACCGGCACGCTCTGTCGAAAGTGGATGCCGCCAGCCCACGTTCCTTCTCCATGTAGGTGGCAAAATCCAACCTCAGCGGGAGGAAAGGAACCGCAGGTGCCGGTGGTTCCTCCAGTCGATTCAGATAACGGAACCATGCCAGTGGCGTGAACTGGAAGTCCTCTCTCTCATCCCGTCGGTGGTTTTCCCTGGCCTGAGCGCCCGCACCACTGATTGGAGACCTGAATTCTTGCTCGCTAACCCCCAGTACTACCCGCCGCCAAAGGTCATGGGGTGGTCGTCCTCTTGCACCAACCAGCCTCAAACTCTAAACTGAACTCATCCCAACCGTAGGAGTCAGTCCCATGAAAGTACGCATTGTCAGTGAATCCCGAACCGAATTAGCCTGCTGGGCAGTTGTGAAGACCTTTGTCCTGGTCGCCGTCCTTTCCTTAGTTATCGACCCAGTCACCCGAAGTTGGTCAAAAAGCACCGAATCCGTGCTAAAAACCACCCTTCCAGCGCAAATTAAAGCTCAAAAAGGATCCACCGTCAGCATCGGGTTTACCGCTGGTGTAGTTAAGGTCTATGTCACTCCAGGAACCAAGGTGGCTGCCGGACAACTGCTCGCCGAACTGGAAAGTCGTGAGGTCACTGAAGCGGTTGCAATGGCCAAACTCCGGGTTGCTGTCGCCGAACAGGGGGCTTCCGATAAAGCCAGTGGCACGCAGCGCATCGTAGCCAAGGAACAGTTGGATGCGGCTGTTAAGAACGTAGAATCGGCTCATGCAAGATTTAAGAGCTACTCCATGGAATCAGCGGAACAGGGTCTGGCCCAGGCTCGCAAGGATGCGGTGCGCATCGGCAAGCTGGTGCAACAGCAACTGGCCACCAACCAAGAGCTTGAAAACGCCACCAAACAGGAATCCTTGGAGCAGCGTAATCTATTGGCAACAAAAGAAAACTGGCTGCGCCTAAAGCAAGACGCCGATGCTGCCGATGGCCAATTACGTATGGTCAAACTCCAATCCGAGAATCGACCAGCCAACGATGACAAGTCGGCGGCAAAGTTGAACTATCAGGAAGCGCAAATCGCTCTGCGGCAGGCGCTTGATCGTGAAGCCAGCCTCCGTGTGGTCGCTCCCCAAAGCGGAGTTGTGTTGCAGGTGAACGTACAACAGGGCTCCATGGCCGCCGCCTGGGCGCCGCTGTTCCAAGTGGCCGATCTGGAACGGCTGGAAGTGAATGTCCCGGTAAGCAGTCGCATGGCTCAGTCCATCAAGCCCGGTATGGTGGTGAATGTGATTCTCCCATCGGAACCGCCGGTGAAGATTGGGGCTAAAGTGAGTGAAGTAGCCTTTGTGGCCGACCAAAATACGCAATCGCACGTTGTTAAAATCATAGTGCGCAACCCAACTGGGGATACGGCGATGGCGGGCTTGGAAGGTACCGTGGAATTCCCCCATGGAGGAACGGATTGAGCGCTGGTTCGATATTATTGACCTCAGAAGGCACCTACCCACACTACGGTGGCGGAGTGAGTGTCTGGTGC
>JAYWBH010000239.1:0-6346 GCA_043781815.1 Bryobacterales bacterium
CCTGCCAGGTTCGATTGCAGATGCTTGCGTTCGCGTTCCAGACGGCCCACTTCTTTCTTGGACCGGCCAGCCCAGTTATGTTCGTTAGCCAGATCGTCCAGCTCTTTTAGCCGTTTGATGGATTTTTGAACTGTTGTCATGTTGGTGAGCAAGCCCCCCAACCAACGATTATTGACGTAGTACATGCCGCAGCGTGTTGCTTCTTCAGCGATGGCTTCCTGTGCCTGGCGCTTGGTGCCGACAAACAGCACCGTCTTGCCCATGGCCGCCATTTCGCCGACATAACGCATTGCGTCTTTGAATAGTTTGAGAGTCTTTTGTAGATCTACGATGTAGATCCCGTTGCGTTCGCCAAAAATGTATTCTTTCATTTTTGGATTCCAGCGCTTGGTCTGGTGCCCGAAATGAACGCCTGCTTCGAGCAATTCCTTCATTGAAATCGACGGCAAAAGTGCCTCCTAAAATCTGGTTGGGAGTCAGGCTTCACACAATCCACACGACACGGCCCTAAGCGAAATTTGTGCGTGGGGAACTACGTTGCGGAAACACAGCTCAGTTGCGAAGTGATGGGGTCGGGTCCAAAAAGGAACCGACCCCACGAAGAATTTAGCGTTTGGAGAATTGGAACCGTTTGCGGGCGCCCTTCTGTCCGTACTTCTTGCGCTCGTGAGCTCTGGGGTCGCGGGTTAAATAACCCAGACCCTTTAGCTTGGCACGCAGCTCAAGGTTGAACTCGCATAACGCGCGGGCGATTCCCAGACGGGCTGCGCCCGCTTGACCGGTAATCCCACCGCCGTCGGCGACAATCAACACATCAAACTTTTCTGACATTTCCGTGGCAAGCAGCGGCTGCTTAACCAAAGAACGTGCCGTGTCGTTTGAAAAATACTTGTCGATGGTGCGGCCGTTGACGACAATCGCGCCTTTGCCATGACGCAGGTAAACCCTGGCCACAGCCGTTTTACGGCGCCCCGTCCCTAACCATTGCGTAATCGCTGCCACTCTATTTCACCTTAACCCTTAAGAGGTCCTGACACTATTCATTTGCAGAGACATCGCCACAGGCCCTTGAGCCTGATGAGGATGCCGATCACCGGCGTAAACTTTCAGTTTCCGGTACATTTGCTTGCCCATCTTGCTTTTCGGCAGCATACCAGAGATGGCTTCTTCAATCATCTTGGCAGGACGCGTAGCGCGCATACGGCGAGCGGTAATCTCCGTCAGACCACCCGGATAGCCGGAGTGATAACGGTACAACTTTTCATCTTCTTTGTTACCGGTGAGCTTGATCTTATCAGCGTTGATAACAACAACGTGATCCCCCATATCGATATAAGGGGTGTAGATCGGCTTATGCTTACCCATCAATAACAAAGCGGCTTTACTGGCAACCCGGCCAAGGATGAGGTCTTTGGCATCAATAACATGCCAACTACGCTCGATATTTTTGCCGGACGGAACTACGGTATTCATAGACAGACTTATCTCCGTGCGAGACTTTCAGACGTTTCTAGTTTAACTAATTTCTTTGTTTTGTGTCAAATGGAAGATGGGATGGGGCGGAGGTGGGAGGTGAGTGAACGGTTTGCCGTCGAGAGCAGTAAATAAAAAAATTTTGCTATTTTTTCGGCTTCCACTCGCTCGCTAGTCGTTGGGCGTTCGTAAGTTGTTGAGGTTTAATAAATGTTGCTACCATCTCCCGTTGCTCTAAATAAAATTTTCGAGTTTCGCCAATGCTGTTTGCTGTGGCAAGATTCAGCCACATGTAAGCAAGAACGAAATTCTCAGGTACTCCATGACCTAAGAAGTAGGCCATGCCTAAATTAAACTGCCCATAGGCGTCACCTTTATCTGCGAAAATTTGATAAATTTTAACAGCCTCACCATAATCACGGTTTCGGTTATGTACGTCACCGATAAAAAGCAAAGAATTGACGTTTCCCTTGTCGACTGCCTTCCGATACAATTTAATTGCTTCTTCGAAATTCTGCGGAACCCCTTGACCTTCTAAGTATGCTAAGGCAAGGCCATTTAGTGCACCGATCTCCCCCTGCTCTGCCGCTTTTCGGAACCATTTAACAGCTTCTAAATGATCTTCAGGAACTCCATGACCATGTTGGTAAATGTAGCCGAGCGAAAACTGGGCAGGGCCGTATCCTTTATCAGCTACTTTCCTCCACCACTTAATAGCTTCGAGGTTGTCCTTTGGAACTCCTTGGCCTTCAGCGTACATATAAGCAATTTTGACGTGAGCATCCTCATTTCCTTGTTCCGCAGCTTTCCGAAACCATTTACTAGCCTCGGAGTAGTCTTTTGTCACGCCTAAACCTTGAGTATAGAAATAGCCCATCTTAACCTGCGCTACAGGATTCCCCTCCTCAGCTGCTTTCCGAATGTCTTCCAGAGATTGGCCATGTGCATAAACAGCGATAAAATGGAGTACTAAGATTGCGTAGCGTAAATTCGTCTTGTTCATTGATATTACCAGTACCTCCAACAACCAAACCGAGGCTAGGTCTAATTATAGATTGGTCTTGCAGGAACGCTTCTGTTGACGAAGTTGGTCTGAAGCATATTTCTTACGAGCGGTCGTTTTGATGGACTCCAATTCTTCAATGAGAGCATCTATTTGGTAATCAAATTCAGTGGATGTTACACATTCGGGTGTAATAAACTTCTTGTCCATAAGAAGCTTTAATATAACTTGAGAAATAGCAGGATGTGGTAGCTTGCTCTTGCTGTCATTTTCAAAATACAAATCAAATGTGAATGTTTTCATCTTGTCTCCTTAATTGTCCCAGCCACCAAAGTCCAGCGCCAACATATGCGCCGTCTGTAAATCTTTTTCCCTCACGCAGCAACTTGTTCAAACCCGATAAATAATGCGCCTTTCACTTGTCGAAGGTGAACGAGATCTAATTCTAAAAGCCGTTTCTTAATATATTGTTTTGCATAAGACGCATAAACTGGGTGCGGATTGAATTGTGGAAATCCGCCGACAAAAGAAATACACCCTGCCAGAGCCACTACATCTTCTGGTCCCGCGCCTTCCATCCATTGTTCAATTTGTTCTCTTGCAGACTGCCGAAAAAATTGACGTTGCAAATCTTCGGTCCATAAGAAAAGAGAAACCTTTTCATTTTCGAGAGTTTGATCTCGAAGGTTAAAAACTTTTCCGTTGTCAAATGTAAGTCTTCCGGTGGACGGGTGGTTTTGTAGAACTCGAGCAATGAATAAAATGAGTTTTTTTTGACTCGCAACAACAATTTTCTTTTTTGTGTTCTTTGTGCGACCTGTTTTAAGCGCGTAGAAATTTGTAATTTCTCCTACGAAGCAGGGATTTTCAAACATGGCGTTGTCTCCAAAATGTGTAGAGTTTTAAAATTGAAACCGATTTTCAGAACGAAAAACAGTTCGGCCAGAGTGGGTTGCATTCTACCCGCTCCGGCCTTGGGTCAATAATAGAGCGACTCCTTAATATTGTCAACAGGAAACTTCATTCATTCGGCATATAAAAATAGCGGGGACATGGCCGCCGACGCATCCAGAACGAACCCTGCCATCATTAAAGACGGTGGCCTTCATGCAAAAACTGACGAGTGACCAATTCACCCAAGCTGAGTTTGCGGCTCTCTCCAAATGCAAGCATACGCCGAACGGCCTCTCGACGATGTTTCTGATCGAATCGGCGATCATGCGGAAGGCTAGCTAAAGCTGTGTCCAACACTTCATCTACTGAACTATAAAGCCCGGTAGCCAACTGCGCCTGGATGATTTGCGCCTGCTCTGGTTTGAGTTCAATGGTCACACCTTCAACTTACCCTCATCGTGAGCAGGAATCAAGCCCGAGCCTGGACGATGAGTCAGTGTTGGATAGAATAAATCTTCATTCCAATCACGTAAACAAATGCACCGTTTGGTCCGTCAATCATGCAAATGGACTCATCGACTACTGCAAACTCGTTGACTGGAATGTCCCGACCTGGGATGATCAAGGCATGCCAAGTAACCTGCAAGCTTTGCTAAAAATTGCTCGTGACCGGCCGAACACAGCCATTGAACAAGAGGCTCAACGGCGCAGCTTTGCCTACGGAAATACTCACTTTGAGAACGAGAGTATTACACGTTCGACCATCGACAAGGCAGCGGAAGATCTGAAGGCTAATGATGCGCCGCACGGACATTCGGCGCGATAGTAGTCCGAAGCCGCATCAGCTTTATACGGGTGCGGACGAAAAGGCTAATCTTGAAGCACGGAATGGTCTTCTTCAATTCGACGAAGTGTTGCGGCTGATTGACGAATCCCAAAGCGGGTTCAAGTTTCGGCCAAGCATTATCCAAAAGCTTCAGCGGTTAGCCATCAAGGACATTTATACCTGTGCTGGTAATTTTCGCACTGCCCCAGTTTACATAGCTGGCACAACACACCAACCTCCCGAAGCCTCCGAAGTCACGGAACAAGTCGAGCAGATGTGCGAATACGTGGCTGAAAATTGGTCGAACACTTCCGCACTCCACCTTTCCGCTTACCTAATGTGGAAGGTCAATTGGATTCATCCATTCTCTGGAGGGAACGGTAGAACCAGCCGAGCTGTTTCCTATCTGATCCTTTGTGCTAGGCTGGGCTACCGCTTGCCTGGAACCAACACGATACCAGAACAGATCGTCGCCAATCGACAACCTTACTACGCAGCCTTGGACGTGGCAGATGCAGCGTGGACCGAAGGCAAGATTGATGTTTCTGTCATGGAACAACTACTGGCGGAAATGCTTGCAAACCAATTATCTTCAGTCATTGATGAAGCTTCAGGGCAGCATGGTAAAGTTGACTGATGAGCAAGCGCCTTGACATTCTACTTACGGATCAAGAAATGGCCGACATCCGAGTCTTGGCAGGTCGCAAGGAAATTTCAGCCAAGGAGTGGGCACGGCAAACACTTCTTCTGGCATGTTCTCAAGTATCCATGATTGATCGAGAGACCAAATTGAATGCTATTGATCGCGCCGCGAAATACAATTTCCCAACAGCAGACATTGATCAGATGCTCAGCGAGATTGAGCAAGCTTATCTAAGCGACCTACCAGCTCTCTCCTAATTGCCCACGTCCAGTGGCCAACGCTGGTACCCCAAAACATCTTTAGTTTCCTTGTTCAATCGCTTCGCATTGCGATTAATAATTTTCAGGTCGCGCTCTTCGCGGCGTCGTCGATCAAAGGCTGTCAGATAGGCAATAGCAGCCCGCTCGAGAAACTCAGACCGATTTTCTGATATCTTGTCGATTGCTTCCAGAAGCTCCGCCGGTAAAGTGATTGAAGTCTTGACGCGCATGTATCAATTATCTCGCGGCGTTCGGTTCATGTAACAGCTTCATCAACTGATCAGCACGAAGAGCGGCCATGGCATACGTCTGACCGTCGCCGTCGCTGAATTCAACTTCGTAGGCTCCTTGACCAAATTCCTCAACAATTGTACCTACTTGGCCGCGCCTTAAACCACGGACTGGCAAGTCTTCTAGTAGTGCGACTACTGCTAAGAGTTTCATTTTAGACACCACATCTCACGTCGATTTTCATCGATTATCTTCTGCAGTCAGAGAAATATTGAGGCCGACCCAAAGCCCCTTGCCGCTGCGTCGAGGCTGACCGGGCATTGCCGCATTCAGCCTTTGGGCAAATTCCAAAACTTCACTTATTTGATCGGGAATAGGCTCTTCATTGACCAGCTTCTTGAACCATTCCTCAAGGAAAAGTCCTTCCGCTGCTGCTTTTGCTATCAGCGCCGCAGTCTTGTGCTCTATCTTTCAACATTACCGAATAGACAACGCTCGGTCACTTTTCAAGATTCACCGGCTTTGTATTTATTTCAACCCTGCGGAGAGCGGTTCTTCGCTTGCTCCATGGCGATCTGGTTGATGTGACCCAAGGCCCTTGCTCCAGATGCTCCTTCAATCGCCCTCACTGCAATATCCTGCACTTGCTGCTTCGCTTCATCCAACTGCTTTTGCAGTGCCGCGATTTGCGCTACCTGTTGCGCCATCCCTTGTTCCATTGTCTGAATCCGCAAATCCGCTAACCGCTTCTCACTCTCCGCATCCTTCTTCGCCAGTAGCATCTGCTGATTGAACTCGGCTTCTGCATGCTTGGCGGCTTCGCTTGCCGCACGGCTGGTTTCACTTTGCAGGCGCGCTGGAAACTGCTCGGATTCCTTCGACAACTTCTGCCAATCGGCCTCGCGTTCCGCTATCCCGGCTTCGCGTTGTTGCCAACTCTTTTCCAGCGCCTCCTGCTTTTCCAGATTCTTGCGCTCTTGCACCCGCTGATCTTCATCGTATTTGTCCTGGGCCTT
>JAYWBH010000240.1:0-18052 GCA_043781815.1 Bryobacterales bacterium
CACGCCAGGTTCAATTGGCAATGGGTGCAGCAGCCGTAAGGGTTGGTTATCGGAGTCCATCTGCGGCTCAGATGAATGGCCGCTGATGGACGCCGATGCACGCTGATAACAACAATTTAGGCCAGGGCACCACAGGTTATCCCAAAAAAAGTTGGAGATTCTACAGGGATGCGGGGAAACTATATGACATTGGGCGATTCCGCCTGTCTTTTCACCCCTAACCCTTATCACACTGAAATGAGAGAATAGCCATTGGTTGCCTCCATGAAACGTCGCTCTTTCTTACTCTCTACACTTTCCATAACTGAATTACATTCGCAGAATAGCTCGGATCCGGCTCCGCCTAAAGCTGCGGCATCTGCGGGCAAAGCGTTGGAGGCGAAAGCTAACACGGATACTACTTTTCACAAAGCTCCCAAGTCACTTGCCAAAGGAGCAGTCACTCACGATTGGACCGGATTTCTTGGACCTACTCACGATGCTGTATCTACTGAGACGAAGCTGATCAAGAAGTTTCCTTCCACTGGTCCGCAATTGGTTTGGGAGTTGAGCAAGGGCACTGGATACAGCTCTCCGGCTGTATCGGGAACCAAGCTGGTGTTCTGTCATCGGCGTGGAAATTTGGAGATTGTGGAGTGCCTGCATCCCGAAACCGGGGAACGGTATTGGCAGCATACTTATCCGACGCAGTTTGAAGATCGGTATGGTTACAACAATGGACCACGGGCGAGCCCGGTGATCGATGGGGATCGCGTTTACACCATGGGGGCTGAGGGTAAGTTTCACTGCTTGAATTTGAACAATGGGCAAGTGCTGTGGCGGCGGGATATTCCGGCAGAGTTCAAGTTGCCGCAGGATTTCTTTGGAGTAGCATCCACGCCGTTGTTAGATGGCGATCAACTGATTGTCAATGTCGGCGCACCTGGCGGACCGACCAGCGCTGCGTTCGATAAGCTGACGGGTCGCATGAATTGGGGGTCAGGAACGGAATGGGGTCCCAGTTACGCATCGCCGATTCCGGCTGTTGTCCATGGGAAGAAACGTGTGTTCATTCTGGCTGGTGGGGAAAGCCGTCCCCCTACGGGTGGGCTGATCATGTTGGACCCGGCTACTGGCAAAGTGGATTTTACTTTTCCCTGGCGCAGCAAGAGTTATGAATCGGTAAATGCCTCTTGTCCAGTTATTTTTGGCAACAACGTGTTCATTTCGGCGAGTTACAAAACGGGCGGGGCCATGCTCGAGATCACACCCGATTTCAAAGCGAAGCTTGCCTGGACGTCGCCCGATTTCGGCATGCACTTTAACACTCCGATCCATAAAGACGGCTATTTATATGGGTTCGATGGACGCAATGAACCCGATGCATCGCTGGCCTGTGTGGAGGCAAGGACCGGCAAGGTAATGTGGCGCAACAATCCCGAATGGAAAGAGACGTTCCAGATCAATGGTCAGAACAAAGAACAGCAGATGAGCACGTATCGTGGGAACCTACTGCATGTGGATGGGCGATTTTTGGCGTTGGGGGAAATGGGTCACCTTTTATGGCTGGACCTGACGCCTAAGGGTTACCAAGAAATTTCGCGAGCCTGGTTGTGTGCGGCGCGGGAGACTTGGGCTTTGCCGGTGCTCAGCCGGGGATTGCTTTACATTGTGCAGAACGGCAAGGATGCGTTGAGCGGCAAAGGTCCCAGGCTGTTGTGTTACGACTTGCGGGACCGTTAAGGAGAAACTATTTGTCGTCCTTCTTTTTGCTGTTCAGCCACTTAGTGGGCGGGTTGATGGCTAACCATGCACCAACCATCACCAGGAACAGGAAAATCATGCCGACTATGGAAAGTGCCATGCCTCCTATGGTACGCTACCCGGCATGAAACTGATTTTCCTGACGGCTTTGTTAGCGGCGACTTCGTTGTTTGCCGGTGATGTCAGCGGCAAATGGGATTTTGCAATTGAACTGGACGCTGGCAGTGGCAACCCTGCTTTTGAATTTCAACAGAAGGGCGAAGCATTGAGCGGCACTTACACGGGGATGCTGGGAACGGCGAAACTTACTGGCACCGTAAAAGGCCAAAACATTTCCTTCTCGTTTGATGCGGAGTTCAGCGGTGAGAAGATGCGGGTGGTTTATGAAGGAACCGTTGACGGCGATACGAAAATGAAAGGCACGGTTAAGCTGGGCACCTTAGGCAGCGGAACCTTTACTGCCAAAAAGAATTGAATCGTTACAGTAAGTAATACAAAAGAAACACGTTATTCAAATTCGATAACTTAGTAACCATAGGCCCAATAAGAAAATTCGATTGGACCCGTGGGGCCACTCAGCTTACGCTTGAGGTGTGGCAACTGTTATGGAACCTCCTACTTCTCAGGTCGCAATACTACAAAAGATAAGCAGTATTGTGGCGAGTCAGCGGTCGCTCGATGAGATGCTAGGTGAGATAATCGGATTGACCGTTCAAGTAACTGACTGTGATGCGTGTCTGGTCTACCTGTTCGACCATGATACGAATGAAATTGTCTTGCAAGCGTCCCAGGTTCCGCACGCTTCTGAGATTGGCACTTTACGCATAAAAGTTGGCGAAGGCATTACTGGCTGGGTGGCAGAACACCGATCCGTAGTTGCTTTGTCGACACAAGCATTTGATGATGCTCGCTTTAAACGCTTCCCCATTCTGGTGGAAGATACTTACTCAGCATTTCTATCTGTCCCATTGGTTTCAAGCGGCGAATTGATTGGTGTGATTAACGTTCACCATCGCGACGTTCACAACCATAGTAAAGATGAAATTTCCTTAGTGAGTTTCATGGGTGAGCAGATGGGTACGGCCATCGGCAAAGCAAAGCTGCTTGAGCAAAACGCCAAGCTGCAGCGCATGCTGGAAGAGCGCAAGGTGGTGGAACGGGCCAAGGGTTTGTTACAGCGCCGCCATAATTTGTCGGAAGAGGAAGCATATTTGCAGCTTCGGAACGAAAGCAGGCGGTTACGTCGGCCGATGAAGGAACTGGCAGAGGCCATTATCTTCGCCGAAGAGTTGAACAAACGGGCTTCTTTGAACGACCCTTCGCTAAAATAGTGAATTGCGTCCTTACACACCCTTAGTTGCGAGCGGTCATTGGTTGACGATTCTTTCGAATTTTTGGCCAAGGCCGCTCGATACATCTTTATTCCCTGCCATGGACACCGTCTACCAGACGGAATCGGATGTCCGCGTGTTAGTGCGGGAACATCATCCCGTTCAAAAATCCAAAGGTGAAATCATATTGGTGCATGGTCTGGAAGGCTCCTGCGATAGCGGCTATATGCGCAGTTTTGCGCATTACGGGGCCACTGCGGGCTGGTGCGTGCATCGGACGAACATTCGGACCTGTGGTCCCACAGAAAACTGGTGCAAGACGCTGTATCATGCCGGTTTGACGACGGACATCAAATTCCTGGTGCGCAGTTTGGTCAAACAAGGCAGAGGGCCAATTTTCATAATTGGATACTCATTAGGCGGCAATCAGGTGTTGAACGCGGCGGCGGAGTTGAGTGTTGAATCGCCGGGAATGCTGGCTGGTGTCTGCGCGGTGTCCACTCCCATCCAGTTGGCACTTTGCGCTAAGAAGATTGAAGAGCCAGCGAACTACGTTTACATGTCGCGATTTCTGACCAGCATGAAGAAGCGCTTACGCCGAAGGTCGGCTGCCATGCCTGGTCTATTTACGCTGGATGGGTTGGATGACGTGCGGACGATCTATGAAATCGACGACAAGGTGACGGCGCCTAACTTCGGCTTTGGCACGGCAGATAATTACTATCGAACGCAATCATCGGCGCAGTTTCTGGATAGAATCACTGTCCCGGTATTGTTGCTTGCGGCGGAAGATGATCCGATTGTTCCCATTTCCTGTTTCCATCATGCTGGGGTGAAATCAGCGAATGTACAGTTTGTGCAGTTGCCGCATGGGGGTCACGTCAGCTTTTTAGCCAAGGGCGAGCAACGGTTTTGGTTGGACCATTTTCTGTTGGATTGGGCTTCCAAACAATAACGGCTATTGCCGTGCTGGGGATATCAATGGAGATTTTAACCATGCCGTTGACCCAACAACCAACTTCGACACAAAATTCTGCTCTTGACCTTCTGGGGCTGGACCATTTGAAAGCAATCTGCGCTGATAATGGACCCTTTGTTACCGTGTTCCTTCCCGCAAGCCATCCCGGTTCAGCGGACTTGCCACATACAGGACGCATGAAAACAATCCTGCGGGAGGCTGCGGCGGAAATTGAACAGCGTCGATTCACTGATCCTATTGAGCAGTTGTTGAAGCCATTGGAGAAACTGGCCGGGGATCCTGCCATGCTATCCGGTGGAAGCGATTCGGTGATGTATGTAAGCCCCAATACGGCGCACCATTTTAGGCTGCTTTCCCCCATGAGGGAACAACTTACTGTGGCATCTCACCCACATATCACGCCTGCACTGGGCCATCTGATTCCAGATAAGGAGGTTTATGTTCTGGCGATCTCAAAGAAACTGCTTCGTCTGGGGCGGTGGGAGAACGGGGTGTGTGCAGAAGTCCCATTGCCTGCGGGAATAGAGAAGAGTTTCGAGGAATCACTACTGCTGGATCAGCCGGATCATGACTTGCAGAATCGGGCTTCCTCGGGTCCGGCAGGTCAACATGGGGTTGCTGTTGCGCGATTTGGAACGGGGGCGGAGAGGGAGTTGGAACATGAACGTCTGCGTCAGTACTTGCGACGGGCTGACCGCGAGTTGTGCAAAGTGTTGAAGGGTGCACCTTTGGTGTTGGTAAGCGTTGCTGAAGAAATGGCGGCATATCAATCGGTAACGGAGCATGCACGAGTTTTATCGGCGCATCCAACCAGTCCTGAACTTTTGAAGTGGACGCAGCTTGGAAAGCTATTGGAACAGGCTGTCTTGGCAGATCGGAAAGAGCAGGCGAACAAGGTGCTTGTAGAAATCCGAGAGACGACGCGGCGGGACCACGTCGTCAATGGGGTTCGGCAAGTACTGGAGGCGGCGCACGAAGGTCGGGTCCATAAGTTATTGATCGGAATGGATGCTGAAGAGCAGGGTCTGCTGGGGCCATCGTTTCCGGTGGATGCATCGCGGTTAGAGGGGAAGCAAGACCTGATCAACGCCGCCGCGGTGGAGACTATCCGCATGGGTGGTGAAGTTTTCGTGCTGGACGGGCAGGCGTTGGGGGCAATGGGTTGTGCCGCCATTTTGCGGTATTAAAGGGTTACCAAAGTAAACGCAACTTCACTTGGTCTGATGCGTTTGTTGAAGTAGGAGGTGCGAACAATGACGATTCGCAACACACTATTGGCCGCCGCTTTTACCGTTGGGTTGGGTATCAACACAGCCTGCGCTGGCGGATCTTATGCGGTGAGGTACGCTCCGCCTCCAACTCGCTATGGCATGGTTGGATATGCTCCAGGTCCGGGCTATGTTTGGACGGACGGGTATTGGGATTGGCGCGGTCGGGATTATTTTTGGGTGCAGGGCAGTTGGCGTCGGCCACCGCATGCACGCGCTGTTTGGGTGCCAGGAGCGTGGCGTCCTAATGGTAGAGGCTACGCGCTACGACATGGTTACTGGAGACGGTAAGTTTTGGCAGGGCAGGGGCGCGAAGGGCTGCCCCTGCCTTGGGATTTAGCACCTACGAAAAGTGGTATTTCTGCGTCTTGGTATCCCACAATACTTTCTTGTTATTGCGCAATGACAGTGTGGCCATGTGCCCACCAATAGCCGCTTGCTGACCCACTTCAATGGGTGCAACTAGTTTGGCTTTGCCTTGAATGGCTTCAATAAAATTGCGAACGTGGGATTGAACGGCATTCAAATCGTTGCCTGGAAGATCAATGGATTCTTCTTTGCGAGCCGCTACCTGGGGTGGTGCCTTGCCAGCGAACTTCTCTGTATAGAAACGAAGTTGTTGGCGATTGAGCACTTCAATGGTGCCTTCGTTCCCCATAAACTGTTCCCCGTACCCATATTGCACATTACCGAAGTAACAGGAATAGTTAATGTGGAACTTGTCGGGATATTCGTAGATGGCGGAAAGCGTATCGGGCACTTCGCGATCATCATTGTCTGTCCAACGGTAAATGCCGCCAGAAGCCATGCAGGACAGTGGTTCCGCTTTACCGCACACAAAATTGGTGATGTCCGTTTGATGTACTAATAGGTCGGTTGAAATGCCGCCGGAATAGTCCCAATACAGACGCCATTGGTAGTAGCGCTGCTTATCGAAGGGACGTTGCTTGGCACTGCCCAGGAACTTTTTCCAATCGGTGTTTTGTTCATCAGCCTCTTTGGGGATGTTATAGCGCCAAGCCGGATTGTCGGGTAGAGAATTGCGATACCAGAAGGCGCGCACGTAGTGGACGTCGCCGATCATACCTTGGGCTACCATTTCCTTGGCTCGGATATAGAGCGAGTTGGAACGATTCTGCGTACCCACTTGAATCACCTTGCCCGATTGCTTAGCTGCGCGCACCAGTTCGGCACCTTCTTCAATGGTGTGGGCCAAGGGCTTTTCAATATAGACATGCTTCCCGGCGGCCAGTGCGGCCAGTAACATTTCATGATGCAAATGTTCTGGTGTGGTGATGAATACGGCGTCAATGGATTTATCGGCCAGCAGCTCTTTGTAATCGACGTAAGTTTTGGGAGTGTTCTTGCCGAGGGTCTGAATTTGATCCTTCCCTTTGGCCAGATTGCCAGCGTAGGTGTCGCAAGTGGCGGTGACAACGGTGCCATCGGGAACACCTTTGTACATCATGTTCATCACATGCATGCCTCGGGCACCTGTGCCGATCCAACCCACTTGGATCTTGTCATTTGCAGCAAGTGCGGCCACCGGTGCAGCGGCGGCTAGCGCAGTGCCAGCGGTGCGTACAAAGTTACGACGGGAAAGATCGTCATTCATGGCTGTTGTGCTCCTTTTTGATGGTGAAACGACAGGATAACAAAACCAAGGCTTGCAGAGGGCGAGATTCTGTCTGTTGGCGTATGATGTGTGTATGCTTCGTTACCATGTGGCCTTTTATCTACCGCGCACCACTGGGGCAATGGTGGTTGCCGAGGCGCTCGATTTTCCAGGGGCCGTTACGCAGGGATTCGATTTGCCCGATGCCCGGTTGATGATAGCCAGCGCTATGGAAGATCTGGCGGGAATACTGATGGAAGAAGGCAAGCCGCTGCCAGTGCCGAACGTTGATGCACGGGCTGTGGATGCGGACTTGATTGAGATTGTTCCCCTGTCTGTACATGTTGGGACCTTACGCGTGTGAAGCGTCACGAATTGGTGGATCATTTGCGCCGCAAGGGTTGTATTGTGGAGCGTGAAGGTGGTCGTCATACCATTTTCAAAAATCAGGCAACCGATGCGAAAGCTCCAGTGCCTCGGCATAGCGAAATAGATAATTTGTTGGCCCGCAAGATCTGTCAGCAGCTTGGGGTAGTGCCTATCCGGTGAAACCAAGGGATGAAGAAACGCGGAGGCCAGCACGACAAGGTACTGGCCGTCGATGTTTACCCGCGTTTAATTACCCGCATTTGTTTAAAAGATCAGCTTCACTCCTAACTGTGCCTGACGAGGATCACCCAGGCCGCTGGTGATGGTTCCGTCGAAGTTGAAAAGAAGGCCGGTTACCTCTGGCTTCTTGGGGTTGGCCGAGTTGAACAGGTTGAAGACATCGACAATTCCTTGCACGGTGAATCGTTCATTCAGCTTGAAGGCTTTCAATGCCCGGAAGTCAAAGGAATAGAATTCGTTGTTCTTGCGCAGGGTATTGCGTTTGATGATGGTCCCATTGGCCTGGATGCGGTTTGCGACAGTTAGAGGCTGCGCGGACCGAGTGCTGAAGCGTGGTGATAACTCAATGCCCCATGGCCCTTGCCACAAACCGAAGGCGTTGAAGCGATGACGTTGGTCGCGATCAGAGTAGTTGTACTCTGGCTTGAAGTTGGTGGCTGCGGCATAGCGGAAAGAGAACGGATCACGTTCGTTATCGTCGTCTGAATAATCAGTGGATAGTTGATAATTCATCTGAGCTTGAAACTTATTGGAGAACTGCTTGGTCATGCCGATGGTCAGTCCGCGGAAAAGCGATTTGGCGGAAGATTCAACGGTGGTCAATGTTCCCACACCATTCTTTCCATCAGCACCAAGTCCGGTGGAGAATGGGGAGCCGAACGCCGGGTCGTTACGATTTACGAAGCGAGTCAAATGGACGCCTTTGGCGTAATTGAATGTCCCAAAGACTTTCAATCCAGGGGTCAGCAATTGTTCCAACGTCGCTGACCACGAGTAAGTGCGGGGATTCGTATAGTTCTTATCGAACACAAAAATATCTGGATGATCTACTGGTAGTGAAGATGTGTTGGGAATGAGATTGGGGTAAGTAGGAGGAGTAACACCGAAGCCATTAAAGAATGAAGCTTGGAAGATACTCTGGGCAATGGAGCCGTTAGTAGATCGTGGGCTGGCCAGTTGCAGTCCAGGAGTGCGCGCATAGAAGATGCCGCCATTGATGCGGATAACGGTTTTACCCAGTCCGGCGGGGTCCCACGTTAAACCTAAGCGCGGTTGAAACTGCTTCATGGACGATGGAATATTGCCATCGGAAGGGAAGCCTTTCTTGCCGATGAGGTTCGCAAAAAACACTTGACTTGCTGGAGTTTGCGGGCTGGGCTGCACTTGGGCGTCCCAACGCAGGCCGTAACTCAGAGTAACTTTGCGATTTACTTGCCATTTATCTTGGATGAACAATGCTGGTTCCAAATTCGGGATGGTCTGAGTGCCAGCATCGTTGACCGATTTCCCATTCACGCCGGTGAACTGAAGGAATAAAAGCAGGGGTCCGGTGATGTCGGTTCCAGTGGGGCATGCGCCGGTTGCGTTGGCCGTGCCGTTGCTGCACTCCACATATTTTGGACCTTGATTGACGTAGTTGATGAATCCGGGAACACTGGAAAAAATGTAGCGGGTGTTGGCGAACCCGATAAAGGTTTGGGTGGTGCTGGTGCGGTTCAGCTCAAAGCCCATCTTAATATTGTGTGCGCCCTTGATTAGGGTGAAGTTGTTGTTGATCTGAAAACGAGTGTCGTGATCTTCAACCGGAATAAAGAAGGGTTCACCAAATCGGTAAGAGCCTGCGAAGTCAATGCCAGTGTCTGGCAGGGGACGGTTTTGGCCACCGATGTTGGGACCGTTATATTTGCGGGGCCTGTCTTCACGGGAAAATTGAAAGCGCAGTTCATTGAGAGTGCTGGCGCTGATGGTGGTGTTCAGCGATCCGCTGAATGTATTTACAAATCCGCGTTCCGAAGCGTTGGCGGAACGGGCGTAGGAATCCACATCGAAGGTTCCGTTATCTTGATTTGATCGTGAGTAATTGTAGCGAAGGTTCAGTAAATTGCGGGGGCTGAGGTTCCAGTCAATTTTACCCAGCAGAGCATTGGCATCGTTGGTGCGGGTAATTGGCCCGTTCTCGTTAGTGACACCGAACTTAGTAGCAAAAAGGTCCACCAGGCGAGGATCAATTCGCTTCGCATTATTCTGCTTGGTTTGGCGAAAGATTTGTTGATCGTAGGCCAGAAAGTAGAACAATTTATCTTTCTTTACGGGGCCGCCAATAGTGCCACCGAACTGATTTTGTTTGAAGTCGCTGATGGATGTGCCGTCGGACTGGGCGGAGGTGAGGCTGGAAAGCTTCAGAAACTCGTGCAGCGTTCCGTGCACCTGATTGGTGCCAGATTTTGTAACAACGTTGACAAAGCCACCGGAACTGCGCCCGAACTCGGCGGGTGCCCCGTCGGAGACCACTGAGAATTCCTTGACGGCATCCAGGTTGACTGTGAACGCTGGGCGCTGACCACCACGCTGTTCGCCAAAGAACGGATTGTTGTTGTCGGCCCCGTCAATGGCAATGTTGTTCGCAATACCCTTCTGGCCATTCACCGATATCTCATTTCCATCGGGCCCCTGGACAATGGCCACCCCTGGGGTGAGATTCATGAAATCGTAAAAATTGCGACCGTTGTTGGGAAGGGAACGGATGGAGTTCTTATCAATGTAACTGGAGCGTTCCACTGAAGAAGTTTCAATCACGGGGATATTACCTTCCACGTTGACCGTTTCTTTGACGCTAACCACGCTTAGGGTGAGGGTCAAGTTGATGGATTGTCCAACGGCGAGGTCGAAACCATCGCGGACCAGGGTACCGAAGCTTGGGGCGGTTGCGCTGATTTTGTAGCCACCCAGTGGAAGTTGCACGGCTCGGAAGCGTCCAGCGCCATCGGTCGTCAATTTACGCTGATAGTTCGTATCGGTATTTTGGACGACGACGGTGGCTCCTACAACCGAGGCTGCGGATGGATCGACGACAATGCCTTCGATAGATCCGGTGTTGGCTTGGGATTGGCTCCAAACGGGAAGACATAAGTAGAGTGAGAAGGAAATAGTGGTGTAGTTGTGATGGTAGTTGCATAGGTGTGTTAGGTTGAAGACTCCGTAGATTCACATACTGATTCCACTGGCTTAAGAATCGATTCAAAAAGCAAAGTATTTTAATGTGACGGATGGGCGACAACACGAATCTAGCTCTAACTTATATTTTTCTGGTAATTTTGGGGTTTTTGTATTACGATTGTGGAAGAGTATTACTTATGCAGACTACCCTTACAACTAAAGGCCAAGCGACCATTCCGAAAGGAGTGCGAGATCATTTGAACTTGAAACCGGGCGATAAGGTTGAGTTCGTGCTTTCGGAAGCAGGTGAAGTGGTGCTGAAGAGCCGAGGCCATAGCCTACTTGACCTTTTTGGCATGCTCAAGGGCAAAGGTGTGAATAAGAAAGCGCTCACGGTTGAGCAGATGCATGAAGAAGTGAGTGAGGGAGTCAATCAGAAGTTCAAACAGGCTGCAGCCGGGCAGTAATCAACAAATAGAATGATTGGCCTTGATACTAACGTTCTTTACCGTTTGTTGTTTGTCGATGATGAGCGTCAATCGGGAATGGCTCGGGATTTTGTTCGTGCGGGAGTGGAAAGAGGGGATGCTTCCACTAGCGAGTCTTCTAGCGGCCAAGGAGAGCCGAAAAACTTGAAAGCTGATCCGCCTCGGCTGGCCCGGCAACCAACCGCATAGTCCCATGCCCCGCCACACCAAAAATGATATATGCCACTGAAATGGCCAGCATCGGAGCAATCCCCGGCGCATAGGTTCCCCACTCTGGAAAGGTGATCATATACCAGGAGTCGCGTAACGGCCCCACCCCTGCGATTACGAATAAAGCAATAGCTAAACCACGTCCGCCGAACCGCCGTGCCAGCCGCCACGTCAGTAAGAAGACGAACGCCCCCACCAGCCCGCCAATCCACATCAGCAGCAAGTAATAGGGGTCCCACCGCATGACGAAGCGCCACCATCCTGCAGCCTGGCAAATTGCGATAATGCCCAGCATAAGGACGCCGTCAACAGCGCCACCCGCCAGTGCCCCCATTAATCTCCTGCGCGTGGGATGGGTGAAAAAGATAGTGATCATCAATAAGAGAAAATATAAGCCGTTGCATATGTAGAGTTGGTTTATGGTCACTGCTGGACTCTATCACCCACCGCAGTGGAAGTCGAGGCTGCTTCAACAACTAGACAGGCTTCAGAAAACTATTGACTTATGACTCCGCTTTCATTACAATTCCATCAAGGTATTACTTATGCAAACTACCCTTACAACTAAAGGCCAAGCGACCATTCCGAAAGGGGTGCGAGATCATCTGAATTTGAAACCTGGTGACAAAGTTGAATTCGTGTTTTCGGAGAAAGGCGAAGTTTTACTGAAGGGTAGAGGCCATAGCCTTCTCGACCTTTTTGGCATGCTGAAGGGCAAGGGCAACCTTAAGGAACCTCTCACCGTCGAACAGATGCATGAAGAAGTTCAAGAAGTTGTCCATGAGAAATTCAAACAAGCTGCCGCTGGACGCAATAACCGGTAAATGATTGGGCTTGACACAAATGTCCTATACCGACTGCTGTTCGTTGATGACGTACTGCAGTCAGAAGTAGCGCGTGACTTTGTCAGCACCGGGATTGAAAAAGGGGAGAGCTTTTTCGTCAACTCGATTGCTTTGTGCGAGCTTGTCTGGTTAATGAGACGCCAGGGAATCGAGCGCGCGGAAATTGCCTTTACTCTTGAAAATCTATTAACAGCCTCGAGTATTGAAGTGGAGCGACGGGAAGAGACATGGGCAGCACTGGCGGATTACAAAAGCAAGGGTGCCGATTTTGCCGACCATCTAATGGGAAAGGTAAATGCCTCGTTTTCTTGTCAAACCACGGTCACATTTGACGGCGGTCTTAAGCGGAGCAGCAACTTTCAAGTTTTAAGTTAGTTAGATTCCCATACTCATTATGATGTATGTTGGCAGTCAGCGCGGCAGCCAGTTACGCTAAACGCTCCAAAATCGGTCTATAAAATGTTTCGTCGCTCTTTCGAAAAACTGTCTCCAGGCGATCTAACTCAGATGATTCTTCCGCAGTCAGGCCGAGTGTGTACTTGTTTTCGATAAGTGCCTGAAAGCGAGCGCTGGCGGGGTCTGATTTCTTCTTCCAGGGTGTCCAGGATTTGAACTGCTATGGCGTCTTGCCGCTTGCGGGGAAGCGTCACAACGCGCTTCAGAGCTTGTTCAAGCAGTGTACTTTTCGGTCTGATTGCTTTTTTACCCGAAGAGAGCGCCATGCCTTCAGTTTACATTAAATTGCGCGGCTGACAGCCGTTCAAGCAGCCATCCTGCCTGGAATTCTCCGTTTTCCTATTCCACTAGTGCTATACTTAATCTTGTCAAACCTAAGCAGTGGGCGAAAGCCCACTTTTTTATTGGTCGAGTGATATTCAATGGCTCAGGCCTCAGCAGTTGTAGAAAAGATAACGGCGTTAGCAGAACAAATCGGCGACCCGCAAGGGATTGAAATCGTCGAAGTAGATATTTTGGGTGGTGGCGTTCACCGTGTTGTACGGATCTTGATTGACAAGCCGGAAGGTGTGACGCACGGGGATTGCGAGCTGCTATCGCGCCAGTTAAGTGAAATGTTGGATGCCGGAGACGTGATTCCCGGGGCAGCGTATACGTTGGAAGTCAGCTCTCCTGGGGTTGATCGTAAACTTACCAAGCCAAAGGATTTTGAGAGGTTCAAAGGCCAGAAGATCAAGGTTTCCCTGAAAGCACCTGTAGATGGGGAAAAGCGCTACGAAGGCGTACTTGAGGACTTTGAATCCGAGGTGCTTACCTTGTCTGTTCGACAGGGAAAAGCGAAAGAGCCAAAGCTTGTTCGAATTGGATTTGACCAAATCGACAAAGCGAATTTGAAGTTTGAATGGTAATTCGGGTAGGAACTGGAAAAGAGAGTTAAACGTGGCAAGCATTTATCAATCTATCGAAATCCTAAGTAAAGAAAAAGGGATTGATCCACAAATCGTGATGGACGCTGTGAAGGAAGCCATGCTGGTGGCTGCTCGCAAGCACTTCAAGACTACAGAAGAGCTGGCTGCAGAATTCGACCAGGCTTCTGGAGAGTTGCAGATTTTCGCCGTCAAAAAGATAGTGGAAGAAGCTGCTGATCCTGCGCACGAAATTTCTTTGTCTGACGCGAAGAAGATCGACGCGAGCGCTGAAGTGGGTGGCGAGGTTCGTTTTCCCAAAAAGGCGGAAGGCTTGAGCCGGGTTTCTGCCCAAACATTTAAACAAGTCATTTTACAGAAGCTGCGGGAAGCAGAACGCGACACAATTTTCACAGAATACGCACATCGGGTGGGCGAACTTGTCACTTGTGTGGTGAAGCGGATTGAAGGTCCTGATCTGGTTTTGGACATGGGCAAGACCGAAGCCCGCCTACCGAAGAAGGAACAATCCAGGCTAGAGAATTTTTCCATTGGGGACCGGGTTCGCTGCATTATTAAGAGCGTGGAAAAAAGTGGCAAAAACGCTGGAGTGATTCTTTCCCGTGCCGATGCTGACTTTGTGAAACGGCTGTTTGAGCAGGAAGTCCCGGAAATTTACGACAACACCGTTGTGATCAAAGCTTGCGCCCGGGAAGCTGGCGAACGGACGAAGATTGCCGTGTTCAGCAGGGATCGCGATGTGGATTGCGTGGGTGCCTGCGTCGGTATGAAAGGGATGCGCGTGCAATCTATCATCCGGGAATTGCGCAGCGAAAAGATTGATATTATTGAGTATTCTGAAGATCCGATTGTGTTTGCTACGCACGCATTGAGTCCGGCTAAGATCAGCCGCGTGACCATTGTGAACGCTACTGATCGGCACATGGAAGTGATCGTCGAAGATACGCAGCTTTCGCTTGCGATTGGCAAGAAAGGGCAGAACGTACGCTTGGCGGCGAAGTTAATTGGCTGGAAAGTAGACATTAAGAGCGAAGAAGAAAAACGTCAGGAAGTTGAGACGGCAATGTCGGCGATGATTGTTCCAGGGGCTCCGGTGAGCGTTTTGATGGAACACGGATTGGCCGCTGAAGTGATTGAAAAGCTGGTTGAAGCGGATATTGGCACGGTGGAAAAGCTGGGCTACATGACTCCTGAAGATCTGGAAGCATTGCCCGGTATTGAGCCGCAAATGGTGGACGCCATCCAGCAGGCAGTCAATGGCTATTACAGCCAATTTGAAGAGCCGATTGTTGAGGTTCCCGCAGAGGTTCCAGTTGCTGATCTTTCGGCTGCAGAAGTTCCAGTTGCCGAAGCCCCCGCTGCTGAAGTTCACTTAGAAACACCAGCGCCAGCTTCCGTTGAAGCTGTGGCTGAAAATGATATTAACGCCGCGAAACCTGCGGTTGAAGTGATGGATCATACCCCGGCGGCGGAGAAATCCGCTGAGGGTACGGAGGGAGTTCAGTCTTAGAATCTGGTACCATAGCTTGGGATAATCTCCCAAGCGAGGCCGACGGTAATCAGCAGACGTCCAACGTATGAGTAAAATCCGTATCAACGAACTGGCTCGGGAGCTGGAAGTGAAGCCAAGCGCAATTATTGATCTCCTCCCGGAACTGGGCGTTACTGAAAAAAAGACCCACTCCAGTTCGATTGAGGAAGATGCTGCTTTGGTAGTCCGGAAACGGCTTGCCGAGAGCGGAAAGTTAGGTACAGAACCGGAACATGGCCACCATGCCCCTAAAGTGCAGGGTGATCTGTTCGATTTACAAGTGATAGAAACTCCAGTAAAGGCAGAGACGCCCAAAGCAGTTGAAGCGCCCGCCCCAAAACCTCCGGCGGAAACGCCCCTAGCTGCATTGCCTGTTGCCCCGCGTCCCGCGCCCGTTGCGGAGACTCCTGTGGCGGCGACTACTGCTATTGCAATAGAAAAGCCTGCAAAAGAAAAGCCAGCAGCAGAAAAACCTGTAGCAGAAAAGCCAACTGTTGAGACCCCAATTATCCGGTCTGCACCCACGCCGTTGCGTCCACCGCTAGGCAGTGGCACGGCGCCGCGCATCCACATTCCGCTGGCCCAGGCGCATGTTCCAGCACCTCCACCAAGGGTTCCAATTCCACCGTCGGCTCCCGCACCTCCGACGATTCCTGTAGTCGAAGCACCTCCTGTTGCCGCCGCACCGCCGGTTGCTGTTGCGCCCGCTATGCCTCAGGCACCAGCGAATCCCGCTTCTGCTGCTCCGCTGCCGCCAGTTTCCGCACCAATGCCTGGTCGGGCCGTTTCTATTCCGGCGCGACCGTTGCCCATGGCTCCCAAGCCTGGCCAAATTTTGAGTGGACCTCGTCAGGCATTTCCGCATTCCCCGGCGGCACCGGCCATTCCGCGACCGCCGATTGCTGGTGCCATCCCTGGTGCACCACGTCCGCCACAATCTACGCCGCAGTTGCCCCGCCCTCCGATTGGGCGTCAGGGAGATCGTCCTGGTGGATCGCCGCAGGCAAGAACTTATCCATCACAGCAATCCCATTCCGGTGGAGCTCCACAAACGAATCCCGGTGGTGGGATTAAGCCGCCGCTTGCAGGCCAACCGGCAGCCCGGCCCATTGTCCCACCAAGACAAGACATTTTAGATCGACTTCGCCAACAGGCGCAGCAGGTTCCGGCCAAGGGAATGCCTGGAACTCCTTCGCCCCGCCCAAGTGGTGGGCCTTACATGTCCCAGCGCCCAGGCACGGCTGCTCCAGGACAACCGATTTACCAGGGCCGAGTACGACCCGGACAGACAATTGCCCCGCGCCCTGGCGCACCTGGAACCCCATATCCAAGTGGACCCGGCGGCGGTGGTGGCTACCCCGGTGGTCCGGCAGGCCGCAGCAGCATGCAGCGCCGCGGTCCACATCCAACATCTCCCGGTGGTCGTGGTGGCCCAGGCGGAGTAACGCTTGAACCGCCAGTGCTGCCAGTGGCAACCGATACACAGCGACGTACCGATGCTGCTAAGCGCCGTCATGATCCGTCCCGTGATCGTGAGTCGGAGCGTGAAGGCAAGCTGAAGCCAATGTCGCGGCGGCATGAAGTTCCCGAACTTCCGCCGATTGATCGCGAGATCACCATTTCCGAAGGCATCACTGTCAAGGAATTGTCCGACAAGCTAGGCGTACGTGCCAATCTGTTGATCAAGAAACTGGTGGACGTGAAGAAAGTGTTCGCGTCTATCAATCAATCTTTGGATGCGAAACTGGCTGGCGAACTGGCGCGCGAATTTGGCGCATCGGTGAACAAGGTCACTTACGAACAAGAACATACGCAGGACATTGATCTGGCCGAAGATCCTAAGGATCTGATCCGTCGCGGTCCGGTGGTTACCATCATGGGCCACGTCGATCACGGTAAGACTTCCTTACTGGATGCGATTCGCCAGGCCCGTGTGGCCGAGCGGGAAGCCGGTGGCATTACGCAGCATATTGGTGCCTACCAGGTGGAAAAGAACGGCAAGAAGATTGTCTTTATCGACACTCCTGGCCACGCGGCGTTTACCCGGATGCGTGCTCGAGGCGCTAAGGTAACCGACATCGTAATCTTAGTAGTGGCCGCCGACGATGGCGTTATGCCACAGACCAGAGAAGCGATTGACCACGCCAAAGCGGCTGGTGTTCCAATCATTGTAGCCATCAACAAAATTGACAAGCCCGATTCCAACCTGGATCGTATTAAGCAGCAATTGAACGACCTTGGATTGTTGGCTGAAGATTGGGGCGGCGACGTGGTTATGGTTCCGGTCTCAGCAAAAGCCAAGACCAACCTGGATCTGTTGCTGGAAATGGTTTTGCTGGTTTCAGAAATGTTGGACCTGAAGGCGAACCCTTCCCGTCCTGGTTTGGGTTCGGTATTGGAAGCCAAATTGGACAAGGGTCGCGGACCTGTGGCCACCGTGCTGGTGCGTAACGGCATCATGCGCGTCGGCGACTTCTTCATCTGCGGTTCGGTGTTCGGCAAAGTCAGGGCGATGTTTGACGACCGCGGTAATCAGGTTCGTGAAGCAGGACCTTCTACGCCGGTTGAAGTGTTAGGTTTGGAAGCGTTGCCGGAAGTGGGCGATACAGTCCAAGTGGTAACCGATACGGCCAAGGCCAAGCAGATTGTGATGTACCGCGAATCGCAAGCGCGCGAAGCGGCCATGGCGAAGAATAAGCGCATGACGCTGGAACAACTTCACGCTCAAATGAAAGAAGGCGAGCTGAAGGATCTGAACCTGATCATCAAGACCGATGTTGGCGGCACTGCCGAAGTACTCTCTGACACTTTGACTGCTTTAACAAACGACAAAGTTCGGGTTCGGGTATTACATTCCGGTGCCGGTGCCATTACGGAAACTGACGTGCTGCTGGCAACCGCATCGAACGCGATTATCATCGGCTTTAACGTAAAGCCAGAGCGTACGGCGCAGGCTGTAGCGGATCGGGAAAAGGTGGATATCCGCCTGCACTCGATCATTTACGAAGTTACCGACCAGATCAAACGGGCCATGGTTGGCTTGCTGGATCCGGTGTTCAAGGAAGTTTATCGTGGTCGTGCGGAAGTCCGCGAAGTGTTCCGCATCAGCAAGGT
>JAYWBH010000241.1:0-1999 GCA_043781815.1 Bryobacterales bacterium
ACCATTCCAATCACCACCGTTGGTTGGTTATAATACCTTATACGAATGGCACACCCCAATCAAAATGAAGACGTTGCATTTACACATTACACACTAAAACATCGGGTGATAGCGTGGGTTAGCATTCATGTGTTCGGAACTGTGGTCTACACTGTACGACACGGTTTGCTGAAAGGGATGAAGCGGAAGGGTGGAATCGGTTGGCTTCCAGCGGCTCTTTCTGGTGGCGCTGTTAACACCGAACATAAATTCTGGTCCGGCCTCGACCTCAGTGGGATGACCGTCTACGACGTTGGTGCCTTTCAAGGTTTGTTGACTTTGTTTTTTGCGTCGCGAGCTAAACAAGTGGTCTGTTTCGAGCCCAATACCCAAAATAACAAGCGTTTAATGGAAAACTTGCAATTGAACGGTATCAAGAACGTTGCCGTACGCAAGGTTGGTGTTGGTTCGCTGCAAGAATCGAAGACCATGGTCAGCAGCCCGCTGATGCCGGGCGGCGCAAGCGTCGATGGAAAGATGGTGGCTGGTATTTTAGAAGCCGGCGACGGAACGGTGACAGAGCAGATTTCCATTGTGACGCTGGACCAGGAAATTCCCAGCGCCGGTTTACCTGCTCCCGATTTCATCAAGATCGATATTGAAGGCTTGGAAATTGAGGCTCTGCGCGGAGCACGGGCCACGCTTGCGCTCTACAAGCCAATCTTGTTTCTGGAAATGCATGGCGAAACCATTCGCGAGAAAAAAGCCAAAGCCGCCGCAATTGTTGCCTTTTTATGGGAAAACAATTACCGGAATATCTTTCACATTGAATCAGGTTCCATGATCACGCCAGAAAATTCCGACGTGACCATGCAAGGCCACTTGTACTGCAAGTCCAGTACAACTTAGCGCGCCATCAAGCGGGAATTGTTTCTACGGTGTCGGCATCCAAATCATAACCTTCCCACTTGGCGACCACTGCGGCAGCAAGACAGTTGCCCAGTAAGTTGACCGACGTCCGTGCCATGTCCATCAGCGCATCGACGCCTAAAATCAGGCTGATTCCCTCAATCGGCAGGTTGAAATTGGATAGCGTTCCGGCCAAAATCACTAGCGATGCTCGGGGCACTGCGGCTACGCCTTTACTCGATAGCATGAGGGTCAGCATCATCATGATCTGTTCGCCGATGCTCATGTTCACGCCTGCCGCCTGGGCCACGAAGACGCTTGCTAAAGATAGGTAGAGCGTGCTGCCGTCCAGATTGAAGCTATAACCGGTGGGCAGAACGAAACTAACAATGTGCTTGGGGACTCCGAACTTTTCCATGTTCTCTAGCGCTAAGGGCAGGGCAGCCTCGCTGGAAGCAGTGGAAAAGGCCAGGAAATAGGGTTCCTTCACCGCATTCCAGAATTTGCGAATGGGCAGGCGAATCACCAGGGCTACGAATCCCAGCACGAATACTACGAAGACGAGTAGCGCTCCGTACAGCGTCAGCACCAGCATTCCCAAGCTGCTCAGCACACCAATCCCTTTAGACCCCACTGTACTCGCCATGGCCGCCAACACACCAAACGGGGCTAGATACATTACAAAGCCGGTGTACTTGAACATCACCTCCGAAAGTGAATGGCAGAACTCGATCATGGGCGTGGCCTTGGCTCCAATCATGGAACAGGCTATGCCGAACATTACTGAGAACACCACGATCTGCAAAACTTCACCCTTGGCCATAGCATCGACGACGCTGCTGGGGAAGGTATGTTCCAACATGCCTGCTACGGTGATTTTTGTGGATTGCAGCGAGGGGTCCAACTTGGCCGATCTATCGATGGTCAAGCCCACTCCTGGCTTCACCAAATTCACTGCCACCAATCCTACAAACAAGGCCACCGTAGTAGCTGGAATGAAATAGGCGAATGCTTTGGCGGCAATGCGTCCCATAGCTTTCGGAGTACCTGCGCCGGCTATGCCGTAGACTAGCGTTCCGAAGAGTAGCGGCGCGATGATGCTTTTGATCAG
>JAYWBH010000242.1:0-6309 GCA_043781815.1 Bryobacterales bacterium
GGCCAATATCCAGCGCTTCGGCAACCGATTCAAAAACGCCAAAGCCTTCGGTGCGCATATGAGTAGAATAGATTCCGCCATAGGGTGCGGCGGCGGTGCACATGGCTACCAAAGTATCGGTGTCGATCCAAGCGCCGGGAGGTCCACTGAGGGAACTGGCTACACCGAGCGCGCCTTGTTCCATGGCTTTACGGACCTCTGCTTGCATCGCCTGAAGTTCGACCTTAGTGGGCGGTCCTTCCTTTGGACCGTGCACATGAGTCCAAATTTGGCTGGACCCAACATAAGTCCCGACATTGGTGGCAATCCCTTGCTTTTTGAGCAGGGCGAAGTAACTTGTGAAATCGGTCCACGGCTGCTTGTCGGTGACTGGTGCGACAGATCCACCTTCGCCCAGGATCATGGATGTGACACCCTGGCGGATCATGCTTTGGGCATCGCCATCGGTCACCAATGTGTAATCGGAATGATTGTGGATATCGACAAAGCCTGGGGCAACGGTCAGTCCCTTAGCTTCGATTGTGCGGACGGATTTTTCCCTTGGAAGTTTGCCGACAGCGACGATCTTTCCCGCCCGCATCGCGATATCGCCAAGGAAGGACGGGTTACCGGTGCCGTCGACAATTCGGCCGCCGAGGATGACCAGGTCGAAGGGTTGGGCCCAAGTGCAGGCGGCGAGCAGGAAAATGGGAAAACGCATTGTGTTTAAACTATCGCATTCCAGGTTAGGCTGAGCTAAATTCGCGGCTAGGGAAGAGCGGTTACATTAACAGATGTAAGATCTTTGGGGTGGAGCTTAAGTATCGATTGACAACTCCAGTCTTTTGTTTCAGTTCCATGTTTTCATAACTGGAATTCTATTATTGGAAGCTGTAAGTTGTTCCAACTAAATCTGTTAAGGCTTGCTTACGATGAAATTGAGCGGTATGATTTAAGACACAAAGGGTTTATTTTCACTATGAAAAAACTATTAGAACTCGCCCTGTTCAGCGCGTTGTTAGGGCTTACAGCCTCCGCGCAAACCATCACAGGTGCAATCACCGGAACTGTTACGGATCCCACGGCGGCGGTAGTCCCCGGCGTTAACGTCACAGCTACCAATACAGCAACCAACGTTCAGTTTTCAGCAATAACCAACGGATCAGGCGTATTCAACCTGCTTTATCTTCCGGTAGGAAGTTATAGCGTTTCCGCGCAATCCACCGGCTTCAAGAAATCTTTGGTTGGCCCATTTCAATTGGAAGTCAACCAAACGGCTCGTCTTGATTTGAAGCTGGAAATCGGCGATACCTCGGTGACGGTTGAGATTCGGGACGTTTCCCCGATTCTGCAAACAGAATCTACCGCCACAGGCGACGCAATTTCCTCCACCAAACTAACATCCATTCCGCTTAACGGTCGCAATTTTGCGTCGTTGACTCTGCTCATCCCAGGTGCAATTTCCACCAGCCCTGCTGCCATGAACACATCCCAGAAATTCATGGGATCTGGTTCCCGTCCGCAAGTAAATGGAAATCGCGAACAGACCAATAATTTCCTGCTGGACGGCGTGGACGTTAACGATTCCATTGATAACCGCATTGGCTATCAACCTAACGTAGATGCCCTTGAAGAAGTAAAGGTCATCACTGGTAACGGTGGCGGCGAATTCGGGAACGTCGGCGGGGCGATTGTGAACATGAGCCTCAAGAGCGGCACCAACCAACGCCATGGCAACGTATTTGAATTCCTTCGCAACGATAAGCTGGATGCCAATGGCTACTTCAATAATCGCGGCAAAGTGGCCCGTGGTGCTGTGCGCCGCAATATTTATGGCGGCACTTTTGGTGGTCCGATTAAGAAAGACAAGCTTTTCTTCTTTGTGGATTTTGAAGGGACGAAACAGCGCACCTCCGGTGTAGCTTCGGCGAATGTGGCACCTGCTGCATGGCGCACAGGCGACCTTTCTGACTTCCTCAATAAATCTAGAATATCGGTTAGTGATCCATCTTCGGGTATTGATGCAGCCAGCCGAATTCCTTTCCCTGGCAACATTATTCCAACGGCACGGATTATTAATCCTGTGGCCAAGTACCTGTTTAGCAACTCCAACATTTACCCGCTACCCAATAACGTCGGTACGGGTGTTTATTTCATTGGGTCCAACTACCTTTCGTCTGCCCGCAATAAGCTCGACAGCAATCAGGGCGACATTAAAATCGACTACCGCGCCTCAGAACGGGACAACATCACTGGACGCTATTCGATTGGTGCCTATGAGCAGCTTGGCGCACAAGCCGCGCTGCCTACGCAAATGACTAGCGGTACAAACGGTCCCACCACAAGTGCAATGATCGATTGGACTCGCACCTTCAGCCCCAGATTGGTAGGTGATTTCCGCGCCTCCTTCAGCCGTGTCGGCATTGATGACAACGTGGTTGACTGGTCTGGTTTGTTGGGAGCCGATGGTAATTCCAAGTTTGGGATCCCTGGCGGCCAGTTCATTCCTGGCCTCAGTTCTGTTACCGTTGGCGGCGGTTTAAGCGGTGTTGGTAGTGCAGCCACTATCGGTTCAACACGCGACAACAAATTTCAAGAAAGCGCCAACTTCACTTATCAGGCTGGTAAGCACTTAGTGAAATTTGGCGGCCAATTGATTCGCATGCAGCAGAACCGATATTATGCGGGTAACAATGGCGCATTGGGTAGCTTCGGCTTCTCTGGCACTTATTCCGGTATTGACTACGGCGATTTCCTGCTGAACACCTTGGCCAGCAAGGGTCGTGGTGCGGTTACTGGCAAGTGGGGTCATCGACACTGGCGCAATGCATTGTATGTTCAGGACGATTACAAAGTTGCCCGCAACTTCACTGTAAATCTTGGCATGCGTTGGGAATACATCACCCCCATTTACGAAGTTGCTGATCGCCAAGTGAACATTGACACGTTTACGGGTAAATTGTTGATCCCTGGCAAAGATGGAAACAGTCGTGCACTGTACAACCCATATAAGAAGCAGTTCATGCCACGGATTGGTTTTGCTTACACGCCAAACATGTTCAAGAACAAGCTTGTAGTTCGCGGAGGCTATGCCTTCACCAGCTTCCTTGAAGGCACCGGTGCTAACCTCCGTCTGCCTTTGAATCCACCGAACTTTATTGAATCCAACATCGCTTATGATCCACGCAGTCCAGGCGACATTCGTACCGGGTTCACCGACGTAATTTCCCGTGGCGATCTGACCTCTGCCCGCGCCCCCGGCACACTTCCCTTCTATCAAGGGCGCGCCTGGGATCGCAATCTGCGGCCTCAGTTCACCAATCAGATGAACTTCACGTTGGAATATCAATTGGACAACGCAACTTCCATCAGCGCGGCTTACGTCGCCCAACGCGGCACGCATTTAGTGGTACCGCACGAAGCGAATAATCCGGTGGCTGGTGTTGGTCCGGTAGCAAGTTGGTTGCCTGCTGACGACCGTCGTCCGCTGGCACAATCGCTACCCAACGTTGGCAACATCGCTTTAACAGATGCTGCTGGCACCATGTGGTACAACTCGCTGCAGATGAGCGGTCGCCGTCGCATGGGTCATGGCATTGAGCTGATTGCCCAATACACGTTCTCAAAAACTCTCACCGATAACCTGGGCTATTATGGCTGCGGTGGTGTGAGTTCTGATGGCGCTTACTGGCAGGATGCTTACAACCGCCATGGCAATTATGGTCCGGCCTGTTTCGATGCTCGGCACAATTTCACCTCGGGTGGCTCTTACACCCTTCCTTTAGGCAGAGGCAAGCAATTCGCTTCCGGCATGAACCGAGTGGCTGACCTGGTTCTTGGTGGTTGGAATCTCAACTACTTTGTTTCGCGTCACACCGGTTTCCCGGTCAGTGTTACTGCTTCCACGGCGAATACCGGTGGTCGTACACCGCGTGGTAACGTCCGCGCTAACTACTACCTTCCGTTCACCACTACTGGAACGCAAACAGTAGATTCCTTTTTCGGCAAAGTGTTCACGGCCAGCGATTTCTGCGCTGCGGGCGTGATCAACGGAACCTGCAACTTTGGAATTCCAGCGGTGGGTACCCTGGGCAATTCGGCGGTAGGAATCCTACGCGCTCCAGGATATTTCAACATGGATTCTTCCATTGGTAAGAAGTTTAACATCTCGGAAAAGAACTACTTTGACTTCCGCGTTGAATTCTTCAATATCTTCAATCATGTGAGTTTTGGCCCTCCAGGCCGGGATATTACTAGCCCTGGTACGTTCGGTGCCCTCACTTCGCAAATCGGTGCACCTCGCAACATTCAGTTCGGTTTGAAGTACCACTTCTAAACTAAGCTGTCGGCTGTAAATTAAAAGGCGAACCTTCGGGTTCGCCTTTTTTATTGAATAGTACTATGCAAAGAAAATCTAGTAACCGTCCAGCTCACTTGAATTTGTACCCGTTGTACGCAAATGACCCAGCGATTTCGCGATCATATTCAAATACCCGCTTGACACCAGCAGCGCACACATAGATGATTCTGTAATGAATAGCATTCGATATATTCTCGGTGTCATTTGCGTCATCGTATTGCCCTCGGGAATGCTGTTCTGGTTTCTGATTCACCCATGGGCCCGACTATGGAGAAGGCTGGGCCCGGCGCGAACGTACCTCATCGTACTCCCAGTGGTGGCCGCTCTCGGCACGGTGCTCTTCAGGTTCCGCAGGTCGTTGCTGGGTGTAGATCTGGGAACGAGCTGGTTACTTATCGGAATCGCCGGAGTGTTGTATGCGATCACGATGTGGTTTGAGTTCCGATACTGGAGGCATCTCAACATTGCCACACTGGTTGGGGTAACTGAGCTATCGCGAACCGGCAACGAAACAGGCAAGCTGCTGCGGGAGGGAATCTACGCGAGACTACGTCATCCGCGATATGCCAGCGAGGGTTTGAAGGTGATTGGCCATGTCCTTTTGGTCAACTACCTGGGGCTGTATATCCTTTTACTGCTGGTGACCCCGATGGGATTGTGGCTCCTGGCGCTGGAGGAACGCGAACTGGTTGACCGCTTCGGCGATGCGTACCGTCAGTATCAGCGGGAGGTTCCACAGCTTATTCCCCGCCTGCGAAGCACGCGTTGACGACAAGTTCGATACTTACCCGTGAATCTTCTTGAAGTTCGCTAAACACTTTTCCGCCGTTTCCAGTTCTGAGAAGCGGCTACCTTCCTGTTCCACCAGATAATATTCAACGCCGCCAGATTTTTCAGCGGCCTTGAATACTTCCTTCCACTTTGCGGAACCTTCCCCGAACAACACTTTATAGCCTTTTGTCTTATCTGACGCTGGGGGCATCCAGTCCTTGCAGTGCAGCGAAACAATACGGCCTGGGTGTTGTTTGATCCATTGCACCGGGTCTGTACCAGCTTCAATCGCCGTGCCCACGTCCAGTTGCAGCATCACGCTTTTGTCAGTGTTGTTGGCCAGCACTTCCATGGGGCGAGTGCCGCTGATGGGCATAAATTCCACTTGATGATTGTGATAGCCAGCGCGCATGCCAGCGGACTTCATGCCGTCAGCACCTTTGTTTAACTGTTCGGCAATCTTCTTCCAACCATCCAACCCATCCACCCTGCCGGAACTGGCCATGACAATAAACTTACTGCCCATGATGCCATTCAAATCAATTGCTTTCGGGAGTAACTCAGGTGTGAAGGAATTATTGCTGTTGTGGGTGGAAAAGCATTTAATGCCAGTATCGTCCATCAGCTTGCGGACGTCTTTGGCATATTCGGGGGTCCACTGCATGTAGGGGGAAAAGAATTCCACACCTTCATAACCCATCTTGGCCACCGCGCGAACAGTGGCCATCAGGTCTTTTTTCAAGTCTCCACGGACCGAATACAGCTCCAGGCCGACGGGATATTTCTTTTTGGCAGCAGAGAGCGTAGCTGCCGAAGCAGCCAGGGAAAGCAGAGACCTGCGGGTAAGAGTGTTCATGTTGTTTGGTTAGGGCTTGGGAGCTGGCGGAGGAAGTTCCTTGGCCTCACATACGGATTGAAAACCTTGGCGGGAATGATTGCCATCACAGAAAGGTTTGTTTGCGGAAAGACCGCAGCGGCACAGGCCGATGGAAGTGCGGCCACCCAGCCCGTAGGCGTTGCCATTGGCGTCGACAAGAGTGAAATCACCCTCTATGCGGAGCGGTCCATTATTGAATACAGTTGCTTTAGAAGACATTGGCCACATGGTAACACAGCCATGCCAGCCCAATGAGGCACAATATAAGAGTTGCGAATTTCAATATTTATTCTTGCGATTGCCTATTTCGGCATCGCCTCGG